>SKSA01000330.1 GCA_007118195.1 Anaerobacillus sp.
TGAGGAATTAAGTGAGCAGTTGAGGTTGTTTTAGCGTACTGATTATTTCGTTTATAAGCACTCCTCGAAAACTCTTGTGCTTTTTGTAATAATTAGCTTCGGCATAAATTTCCGTCGAAATGAAAGAACCGTTCCAAAACCGAGTTTGAAGATCGTCGTTGGACCAATCAACTTAATCCGTGAAACATCATTGTGAAACAAGATTATTCGGGGAGTGACACAGGCACTCGAAATAAAAGGAGGCAGTGGTACCGTCCCGATACTTTGGAGGAAAGTTTTAATTGCATTGAGCGCTATTTAATTCTATAATGGTGATAAGAACAATATACCTATTGGGGTATAAAATTACAAAAGATTTCTTTTGATTTAGGAAGGATGTATTTTCTGACTATGCTTTAAAGGGGAAATTAATATGAGTGAACCTTTTATTTCGAAAAAGGATGAAATGAAGAATACTAAAGAGGAACGCTATTTTGAAAAAGTAATTAAGCATCTTTACAATACGGTATTTAAATTTTCAAAAGACGCGTCGGGCGAGTGTATTTTTACACTTTCTGAGGGCAGAATCGCGGAAAAAATGGGGATGACGACAACAGCGTTACACGATAAAAGCGTGAAAGAAGTTTTTCCTGAAGATGTTGCTACATTAATTCATAAAACGTGTGAAGAAGCATTTAAAGGATCTAATCATTCTTTTGAAATTAAGCTCGATGAATACTATTTCCTCGTATATTTATCGCCGATTATTGAGAATAATCAAATCATAGAGGTCGTTGGAACGGCAATTGATATTACTGATCGAAAACTCGCCGAAGAAAAGATAAAAAATTTGGCATTTCACGATTCATTAACTGAACTACCAAATCGGCGGTTATTAGAACAACATGTCAATGAATTAATTAAAGAAAGTAATTCAAGTTCATTTGGAATTTTGTTTTTAGATATCAATCGCTTTAAGTATATTAACGATACGTTCGGTCACTCATTTGGAGATAAGTTACTAATTACGATTTCTAATCGTATCAAAAATATGTTTAAAAAAGACGTTATTTACCGTCAAGGCGGAGATGAGTTTATTATTTTATTACCGAAAATGAACAGGCGAGAGATTAAAGAAACGGCCGAACAGATTATCGCTGTAATGCAAAATTCTCTTTCAATTGATAATGAAGAAATAATTACAACCGTAAGTATTGGAGGAGCATTGTATCCGGATGATGGAGATAGTGTCGAGATTCTATTAAAACATGCTGATGCAGCAATGTATTATGCAAAACGCAGGGGAGATAATAAGTTTCAATTTTTCAGTAAAAACCTTAATATAAATTCTAGAAATAAATTTAAAATGGAGAAGGATCTTCGAAAAGCCATTAAATATAATCAATTTGAGTTATTTTATCAACCACAAGTGAATATTGATTCTGGAGAAATTGTTGGTGTAGAAGCATTACTCCGCTGGAAACATCCAGATTTAGGTTATATAAGTCCCAATAAATTTATTCCAGTTGCTGAAGAGACGGAATTAATTGTCCCAATAGGTCATTGGGTGTTAGAAACCGCTTGTCAACAACACATGAATTGGCTCGACAAAGGTTTTTCAGTAGATCGAATGAGTGTAAATGTTTCACAACTTCAGTTCAACCAACCCGACTTCGTGAAATCTGTACAAGAAATTCTTTTTAGGTGTAATTTGTCAGGTGGCAGTCTTGAATTTGAAATTACTGAATCTGTGATGGCTGACTTTCCACAAGCTGAGAGAGTTATTCATCAATTAAATGAATTAGGAATCAAAATTAGTATAGATGATTTTGGAACGGGGTATAGCTCCTTAAGTTATTTAAGTCGCCTACCAATTCATAAGCTAAAAATTGACCAATCTTTTTTAAGCCCTTTAAATAAAAGTAATAAAGCAATCATTAAATCGATTATCGGATTAGCGGATAATTTACAATTAGAAATAGTCGCCGAAGGAGTTGAAACTAAGGAGCATGTTGCATTTTTAAGTGAACAAAACTGTAAACTTGTTCAAGGTTATTACTTTAGCAAACCGCTACCGGTAGAAAAGGAAGAGGAATTATTTATGAAACAAAAAAGTTAAGTGCCTGGCACTTAACTTTTTACTTTCGTTAAAAATATTTTGTAAACGATGATATTGAGTACAATAATATAAGCTAAGCCGATAAAAAAGTAGTGGTGATATGTCAACAGTAAAATATCGTCGCCGCGAATTAAACTACTAATGGCTTTTGCTGGCCAAAAACCAGGTGCAAACGAAAAGAATAACTCTTTTTTGTCGAAAAAGAACAAGGAGACGATGGGGAAAATAATAATCATCCCAGAACCTTTCATCACGGCAAAACCTTCAATTTTATTTTTAGCTAAAGCGTTAATAAAAAAACCAGTCATTGGTGCTGCTAAGGATACAAGAAAAGAAACTGCGAATATATGACTGATACTTAAGTCTCCAATATTGGAAAACCACATAACATATGTTGTCGCAATAAAAGAGAGAGTGAATACGACTGAGATTCGAAAAGATAGAAATTGATGTATTCCTAGTGGCGTGACATGAATCGATGTTAATATTTGATCGTCACGATCATCTAAAATAGAAAAACCGATTAAAGCCCCATAAACATGTGGAACTAACAAAACTAAAATGACTACAATTAAATCGGCAAAATGGTCAATAGAAAAACCCGTTTGTTCTGCAATAAGCGGCAAGACATACCGACCGATGACGCCAAAAAGAATCGGGTAGAAAACCATAAATTTTAAAAGCGGATCTCTTAGCCATTTTTTCCATTCACTAGATAAAAAGCTTTTATACATATTACACACCACTTTCTTTAAGAGCAAATTCATCGTATTTCCTAACAACGATGACAAATACTCCAATCGAAATTATTAATAAATATAAAAGTGAAAGTATAATCTCCCAAGTTTCAACAGTTCCAACTGAGGCATTCAGTAAAGTCATCGAAGCCTTTGTAGGAATTGCATACAATAGTTTCGTCATCCAATCACTTGTGATTAATCCTATTTGTTCTAGTAAAACAGGGATGATAAACACAAATGTATATTTCATCATCGCCATTAATAGTTGGGTAAAGTCTTTTGAATAGTAGGTCAGTACAAAACCTAATAATGAATGAAAGAAAGAAATTAAGATCACCGCTAAAATGAGCCAAAGCAAATGTATGTCGATCGCTTTAAACATTTTTGCATAAGAAAATAAAAGGAGTAAGGTGATGAGGTTAGAAACAATGTTTGCCCCTGTTTTAGCAAGTATATATTCAATTTTACCAATCGGTGAAACTAATAAACTCTTCATGCTTCCTTCTTGTTTTTCAAAAAACATCGTCACTCCAATCATTAAAATCGACATCGACGTTGCATCCAAAAATAAAAGTAAAGGAAATATATTGCTTACATTTTCAATTTGCGTTAAGTGTAAAACCCCAATCCATAGGAATGCAATGACAAAGCTAGCTCCTAAAATATGATACTTTTTCATCCGTTGGAGCTCTCCTGCAAATAAAACAAGGAAGTTACTCATCGCTTTCCACCCCTGTCACTTTGATAAAAATATCATCAAGGGTTGTTTCTTTACTATGGATGGTCACAATCTCTTTTGTTTTTACAACGCTCGTAAATTCATCATTTTTGCTAAGAGTATCTAAATCAAAAGAAGTTTTCAGAATCTCCTTTCCTTCCTTATACTCCACTTCAACTTTTCGTTCCCCATGTTTTAATTTTAAATTTTTCGGTGTATCAATTTCAGCAATGTTTCCATCTGCCATAAAAGCGACTCGATCACAAAGTTCATCGACATCATTCATCAAGTGAGTGGTGAGGAGTACGGTTCCACCTTCACGCTGAAAATTTTTAATCATTTCTTTAATATTTCGTGCATTTTTCGGGTCAAGCCCATTGGTTGGTTCATCTAAAAATAGAATTTTAGGTTGATTGATTAAAGCTCTAACAAAATTCAATCTTGCTTTCATTCCTTTAGAAAACTCATTCACGAGTTTATTCCGATCTTCATATAAGCCCACTTGCTGCAATAGTTCGTCTGTATTAGCATTCGACTTATATAGTTTCTTGAAAAATGATAAATTTTCATTTGCCGTTAATTTTGAAAAATGAACAGGCATTTCAAAGCCAACGCCAATCTCTTGATAAAATTGTTTATTATAAGATTTCAAATCTTTATTTTTATATAAAACTTCCCCTTGATAATTCGTTAACAGCTTAATTAATATTTTTTGTGTCGTACTTTTACCAACACCACTCGGTCCTAAAAGGCCAAACACTTCACCTTCCTTGATCTCAAAGCTCACATTTTTGATCGTGTTTTCTTTATTCTTTGGATATTTAAAGCAAAGATTATTCACTTGAAACATGATGATCCCTCCGCTCACTCGTAATCTTTCTTTTTGAGTCCATGTTCTAAAATGTAAAGCATTTTGTCGACTTCTTGTAAGTACCCTTCGATATCATCTAAAAAATGGTCATGTTTTGAATTCGTTAGAAAGTTCTCTACCACTGCTAAGTTCATCGTTAAAAATAACCTAGAAGCAATGGTGATATCAACGCCTGGATCCACATCTCCTTTCTCGATTCCTTTTTGTAATAAATCTTCGTAAAACTGATAAGACTTTTCCTCTAAACCTGCCATCACTTCGTTTCTAACAGAAATGTCTTCCTTATAAAGTTTGTTTCCCAATAGTGCTAATTTCGGATGGTCATTAGCAAAACGTATTCCTGCTTTATAAAGCTCTTTCATAATGACAAACGTATTAAGTTCATTCATTTTCGAAACAACATCATAGATATAAACCATTTTTTCTTGGCCTGATTTTTCAAAAATGAATTTATACAAATCTTTAATATCTGAAAAATATTGATAAAAGCTTCCTCTTGATATACCAGCCTGTTCAATAATCTTGGCAATACTTGCTTGATGGAACGAATTGTCCGCAAATTCGTCAATGGCAGCACGAATAATTCGCTCTCGTTTTTCCTCTGGTAAATTAAAAAATGTTTGTGTAGGCACTTTTTCCATCCTTTCTCGGGAGTGTGACAGGCGTGTCATATCAATCCCTAAAAAATATGACAGGTGTGTCATGTTTTTATTATATGACAGCTCCGTCATATTATCCACTATTTTTTTGAAGAACGAGGGGGGAAAGTACGTCGCAACTTGAACTTTTATATATTTTTTAAACCGCAATAAGAAAATAATGGTAATATTAAGATAGTCTAGCCAAAGTAATTAAACAGATTAAAGAAAGTAAAAAAAAGAGCCTTACTTTGAATTATAATCAATGGATTTAGGGGAGGTGTGTGGTAATGGATAGTAATGGTTTGGTTATAGCAAAGGGAAAACTGGAAAAGGGGCAGCTAAAGGGAAAGGTTGCGCTTATAACAGGAGCCGGAGGGGGAATTGGCTACGAAGCTGCCCGCGCATTAGTATGGCTTGGAGTCAAGGTGATTATTGCCGAAATAGATAAAGTAAAGGGAAAAAGAGCTGAGAAAGAATTAAACAGAGAGTTCGGTGGGGAAAGTGTAGTTTTTATTTATACTGATATCGGCAACGAGAGAAGTGTTAAAAGGCTAGTAAAAAAAGTTTATAAAACCTTCGGGACGATAGATATTCTATTTAACAATGCAACTATTGCACCTATGGGATCAGTACACGAAGTCGGTATTGGTAATTGGGACTTGAGCTATAAGGTAAATTTAAGGGGGCCTGTTCTTTTGATATCTCAGATCCTTCCTAATATGCTTAAGAGGGATTCTGGAATAATTGTGCTGGTACCATCATCCGGAGCCGCACCCTATATGGGTGCTTATGAGGTATTTAAGACATCACAGGTAGAACTGGCCAATACCCTGGCAGCAGAACTTGAACAAACAGGAGTTATAGCCTATTCAATCGGACCTGGTATCGTAAAAACCGATACAGCTCAAAAAGCAATAGAAGAAATAGCTCCTCTCTATGGGAAAAGTGTTGAGGAATTTTACAAGATGAGTGAAAGCGTACTGATCACCGCAGAGGAGGCTGGCGCGGGCTTTGCAGCTTCAGTTGCTTTAGCAGAGCAGTATAGAGGTCTTGAGATTGGTTCAATACAAGCACTTATGGATGCGGAAATTTCACTAGATGAAAAAAAGAAAATAGATGGTATGATGCTGTCAGAGAATGAGATAAATCAAATTGAACCTTTGTTTATTGAAGTCAAGAAAACCTTTGTTGAGCAAATAGATGGCTGGAGCGAAAGATCAATTTTTGAAAGACAGTGGCTTATGAGGGATTTTAAAAAAACTATGGGAGCTTCTCCTGAATATTTTTTTGATATTCTTAAAGAATTTGAAGGTGCCTTAGGAAGCAGCAAGATATCCACGGTCACCTTAGAAAAGTTACCTCTTGAAAAGATGGCCTCTTATTATAGACATCAAATAGAACTACTTAAGGGCTACGAGAAAGATAAAAATAAGGTTAGGGAATACACGGATATCATGAATGGCTGGATTGAGCCTATTGAAGGGCTTCAGGGACTTATAGAGGAAATAATGTCTGATAAAAAGTCTAATGGGGAATAGAGGAGGGGTGAGGTACCTAGGTGGGTATCTCACCCCTCGTTCCATGTTTAAAAGAATGATTGGAGTGTCCACTAAAAAAGCTTTTGACCACTCAACTTACCCTGTGAAACATTCGTGTGAAACAATATTTTTCGGGGAGTGACAGGCACCGCA
>SKSA01000187.1 GCA_007118195.1 Anaerobacillus sp.
AGAAGGGGTTTACTACATTTTCTATCATGTGACAGCTCGTGGCATGCACCGTATGGAAAAACATGATTTTATCATCGGTGATGTAGATGTCGATGAAATTTTATCTACACCAGATGATCGTCCACAAAAACATATGCATTAAAAGGTGGTTAGTTGGACAGTTGGTTTGTTGGTTTGGTGACACTTGGATGGAAGGCGCTTGTTTTTCCCATTGTAGGTGGTCATTATGATCCCCTCGATGGTCTTTATAAGAAAATCCTTTAAAAATTGTAATATTACCTATTAGGAACTGAGCCAAGCTTCATGCTTGGCTCTTTACATTTTAATTTACATTCTAGACGGTGACGAGTGAATCGTCATCTTGGTTTTGTATGAAAAATGGTCTACGAATGTAGAATGTGAATTCCTTGTTAATAATATTAATAAAATGAAAACTGTGAAAAAGTTCATAGCTAATCCTTATACATATTTGTTAAAATGTAATCAGAATTGTGAAAGGTGTGACTTTATAATGTATACAGAACGTAAACCAATTAAAATAAATGAAGCGGTTGAAGCAGTGTTACAATTTGCTAAAGAAGGTGAATTAGAGTATGTCTCCATTAATGATAGTGATGGGCGTATTTTAAAGCAACCGATTAAAGCGGATCATGATATACCACCATTTGACCGTTCTCCTTTAGATGGTTTTGCCATTCGTTCAGAGGACACTGTAGACGCTTCGAGAGAAACTCCAATTGAACTTGAAGTAATTGAAACAGTAGGTGCAGGGGCGATAGCCAAACGATTACCAAAACAAGGGCAAGTTATTCGTATTATGACCGGAGCAGAAATGCCAGAAGGTACAGATGCTATTGTTATGTTTGAGCTAACAAAAGAAATTGAACGTGACGGGAAAACATTTATTGAGTTAAAGCGTTCATTTAAACCGGGTGATAACATTTCTTTTAAGGCTGAAGAAACTAAAACGGGTGATATTCTCGTTGAAGCAGGACGACAAGTAGACCCAGGGGTGAAAGCGCTTTTAGCTACTTTCGGTTACAATAAAGTTCCAGTAGGAAAGAAGCCGATCATCGGTGTATATGCGACTGGTACAGAATTACTTGATGTCGAAGAACCGTTAGAGCCTGGAAAAATCCGTAACAGCAACTCTTATATGATTACATCACAAATTTTAAAGGCGGGTGCAGTACCGAAATATTACGGTAAGCTAGTTGATGATTTTGATCGTTGTTACGAAGCCGTAGTGAACGCACTTGATGAGGTTGATGTATTAATTACTACAGGTGGAGTATCCGTAGGTGATTTTGATTACTTACCAGCGATTTACGAGAAACTAGGTGCCAATGTATTATTTAATAAAATTGCAATGAGACCAGGAAGTGTAACGACTGTTGCCGAATATAAAGGTAAGCTGTTATTCGGGTTATCTGGGAACCCTTCAGCTTGTTATGTAGGGTTTGAGTTATTAACTCGCCCGTGGATACAGTTATATTTAGGTAATCCGAAGCCACATTTACAAAAAGTACAAGGTATTTTAAAATCAGACTTTCCAAAGCCAAATCCGTTCGTTCGCTTTATTCGTAGTAAAATGACGATCGAGGAAGGAAAGATATTTGCTGAACCTGTAGGTTTAGACAAATCAGGGGTAGTTACGTCGCTCGCTAATTCTGATGCGTTAGTTGTCTTACCTGGAGGAACTCGTGGGTTTAAAAAAGGTGATGTCGTTGATGTGTTATTATTAAACGGTGAAGGAAGTACTGAAATTTTAGAAAAATAAAGGGGCGTTTATTTAATGACGCAGCAAATGATTCAAGTTGCTGGCTTTAGTAACAGTGGTAAAACGACTTTAGTAGAAAAGCTAGTTATCAGTTTTACCAAAGAAAACTTTAAGGTTGGAACGTTGAAACACCACGGCCATGGTGGGGAACTTACTTCGCTAGATTACGGGAAAGATTCTTGGAAGCATCGCGAAGCAGGTGCTGTAGTTTCGGGTGCTGTAAGTAAAGGTCAATTGCAGCTTAACGTGTTAAAAGAACAGATTTGGGAACCTAAAGAACTTATTGATCTGTATAAAAACTTTCCAATTGATGTTCTCGTCATTGAAGGGTTCAAAGCATCTCCCTTTCCAAAAATAGTATTAATAAAACAAGAAGAAGATTTAAAGTTATTAAAGAAGTTAGAAAATATTTTTTGCGTTATTAGCTGGATTTCCCTACCGGAAGAAGTCCAAAGTGAATCGATCCACTACTTTCGTATAGAGGAAGAGGAAAAATACTTACAATTTATATTACAAAAGCTGAAAGGACAGGACAATGAGTGAAAAATTATTTTTAATTACAGATGAAGTTATTTCTATTCAAGAAGTTGTTGATAAAGTCGTTCACCCTAACGCAGGGGCGATTAATACGTTCATCGGTACGGTTCGTGAAATGACGAAAGGTAAGAAAACGATTTATTTAAAATACGATGCATACGTAAGTATGGCAGAAAAGAAACTAGCGCAAATCGGTGATGAAATTCAAGAGCGTTGGCCAGATGCTCTTGTTGCAATTACTCATCGTATTGGTCGCCTAGACATCACTGATATAGCAGTTGTTATCGCTGTTTCTACACCTCATAGAGCAGACTCCTATGACGCTAGCCGTTATGCTATTGAAAGAATTAAAGAAATTGTTCCTATTTGGAAAAAGGAGCATTGGGAAGATGGCGAAAAGTGGATGGGCGATCAATTAGAAAAAACTCCATACCCAACAGGGAAACCAGAGGGGGAGCACCTGTCATGATTAAAGTATTATTTTTTGCAGAATTAGAGGAAATCGTAGGCTCAAGAGAACTTACGATTGAAAAAGCAGAATTGACAGTAAATGAAGTGAAAGAATATTTAAAAGATAAATTTCCGACGCTACCTGTTGACCGTGCTATGATCGCTGTTAACGAAGAATACGTAGAAGATACAGACGTTGTAAAATCCGATGATATAGTTGCCCTAGTCCCGCCAGTGAGTGGAGGATAATTGGAAAAGGGACTAAGTATAACATATCCTTTTAAGAAGTTACCTGTTCGGTAGCTTCTTTTTTTGTATGAAAAAAGAAATGCTCGGACGATTTTCTTGAGTGAGCCTCTAAAGGTCGATAGAAGCTGCCTCCTGCGGTTACTCGTCGCAAAGCCGCACGATGCCTATGCTAAGAAGCGTGACATGATGTGACCCGCGGTCAGTAGCTTTACAGCGAAGTGAGAGAACTCAGTCGTCAATTTTCATGGTTGATGGTGACGGAATGCCGCCATGTTGGTTTTGTATATTAACATCCTCAATGGTGACAGCAGAACTGTTATGTAAGTTTTTTTAAATATGGATAGTGAACTTAAGTGAATATGTATATGTTTGTATAAAAATTTAGTGCTTGTATATTCGTTGTTTACGAAAATAGATTGTAACCATTAATATATAGAGTGAATATCATTTGGAATGAAAATTAAGAAAAATATAAAAATACAGTTGATTTTATTTTTATTCAACATTATAATAAAAAACAACATTTAAATTGTGCGATATAAAATTTTTAAAAATGAGGGATTAAATTGAAAGCAGCTATTATTGGTGCAACTGGCTACGGAGGAGCGGAATTAATTCGCATCCTTCATCAACATCCATATATCGAAGACTATACCGTTCATTCATCATCACAAGTTGGTATTGAGATTAGTGACAGTTATCCACAATTGAATCAAATCTCACCACAACCTCTTCAAGAAATTGATATTTTAAAAATTTCAGAGAAAGCAGATATTGTTTTTATGGCTACACCTTCTGGTATTTCTAAAGAACTAACACCGGATTTTGTTGATAAGGGTGTGAAAGTCATTGATTTATCTGGAGATTTTCGCTTTAAAGACCCGGGAGTTTATGAATCATGGTATAAGCAAAAAGCGGCACCGAATAACGTGTTACAAAAGGCAGTTTACGGATTAACAGAGCTTAACCGCGATCAAGTGAGAGAGGCGACGTTAATTGCTAATCCTGGTTGTTATCCTACAGCAACTATTTTAGGATTATACCCACTGCTAAAAAACGTTGATATTGACCCGAACACAATAATTATTGATGCGAAATCAGGTGCATCAGGTGCGGGGCGAAAAGCAAGTTTAGGAATCAATTTTTGTGAAGTAAATGAAAACTTCCGAATTTATAAAGTAAACGAACATCAACATATTCCAGAAATAGAACAAGCACTACAAAGTGTAAATCAACAATTAGAACCAATTAAATTTAATACACATCTTGTACCGATGACCCGTGGAATTATGGCGACAATTTATTGTAAACCAATAAATAAAATGTCAACTAAATTACTTACAGAAATATATCAACAACAATACGAAAAAGAAACGTTCGTTCGAGTCCGTAGGCAAGGACATTTTCCGGCAACGAAGGAAGTCTACGGTTCCAACTTCTGTGACATTGGAATTACGTATGATGAGCGAACAGGGTGGATTACGATTGTTTCGGTCATCGATAATTTAATGAAAGGGGCCGCTGGGCAAGCGGTTCAAAATTTAAATGTAATGTTAGGGATTGATGAGGGGACAGGGCTTTACGCGCCGCCGCTCTTCCCTTAAAGAAAATAAGAGGTGATTGTGATGGATACAGCAACAAAACATTATTCAGTAACACCTGTTGAGGCAGGGAGTATTATTACACCGAAAGGATTTTGCGCAGCTGGAATACACACAGGTGTGAAAAGATATAGATTAGATTTAGGAGTTATATACTGTGAAGTTCCTGCGAGCAGTGCAGCAGTTTATACGTTAAATAAAATTCAAGCAGCGCCGATCAAAGTGACGAAAGAAAGTATTGCTAAAGAGGGGAAATTACAAGCAATCGTCGTTAATAGTGGAAATGCCAATGCTTGTACAGGGAAAAAGGGAATTGAAGACGCTTATACGATGCGTACAAATACAGCAGAAGTATTTAATATCCCTGAGCATTATGTCGCTATCTCCTCGACAGGAGTAATAGGTGAATATTTACAAATTGATAAAATCGTAAACGGTATAAAAAAAATAAAAGCACTCACACAAGTGAAATTTGACTCTGCAGAACGATTTAATGAAGCGATTTTAACGACAGATACGATTAACAAAAGAGCGTGCTTTCAAACGACTGTTGATGGGAAAACCGTAACATTTGGTGGAGTTGCCAAGGGATCTGGAATGATCCATCCGAATATGGCAACAATGCTAGCATTTTTAACGACAGACGCTAATATTGAACCAGAATGGTTACAAGTGGCTTTAAATGAAGTCATAGACGAAACATTTAATCGAATTACGGTCGACGGGGATACATCAACAAATGATACAGTTGTAGCCATGGCAAGTGGATTAGCAAACAATCATTTGCTAACAAAAGACCATCCTGATTGGGAACACTTTGTCCTTGGTTTAAAAATGACGTGTGAGCATTTAGCAAAAAAAGTAGCCCGAGACGGTGAAGGGGCGACGAAACTCATTGAAGTTCAAGTAAGTGGGGCCATGAGTGATGAAGAGGCAGGCAAAGTAGCAAAGTCAATTGTCGGTTCAGACCTTGTGAAATCTGCAATTTACGGAACGGATGCGAATTGGGGACGAATTATTTGTGCAATTGGTTACAGTGGTGCAGACATAAACCCAGATACGATTGACGTTTCAATGGGGGAAATTCAAACATTAAAAGACAGTATGCCATTACCCTTTTCTGAAGAAGAAGCAACCAATTATTTAACAACTGAAAATATCGTCATATATGTTGACTTAAAAGTAGGCAACGGTTTTGGTAAAGCATGGGGTTGCGATTTAACATACGATTACGTAAGAATAAATGCTGGCTATCGAACTTAATTTTTAGGGGGAAATTCGATGAGTGATGTCATTGTTGTCAAATGTGGGGGGAGTACATTACAAGAACTCTCTAATCAATTTTTTTTAAGTATGAAACTACTAAAAGAACAAAATCTGACACCGATTATCGTTCATGGTGGTGGACCTGAAATAAATGCTTTATTAGAAAAGTTAGAAGTAGAAAGCGAGTTTGTGAATGGGTTAAGAAAAACAACGACTGAAGTGTTAGAAGTAGCCGAGATGGTGTTAACAGGAAAAGTGAATAAGTTACTTGTTACAAAACTACAGTTAGCTGGAGTTAAAAGCTTAGGTCTGTGTGGTTGTGATGGTGGCTTACTAAAATCGGCACCAATAAATAAAGAGGAGCTAGGGTTTGTAGGAGAAGTCACGGAAGTTGATGATCAATTTCTTCATCAACTTTTATCTATAAACGTAGTACCTGTCATCGCTCCAATAGGTTTAGGTGAACATGGCACTCATTTTAATATTAATGCCGATACAGCAGCAGCTGCGATTGCAAACAGCCTTTCTGCGAAAAAAATGGTCTTCGTAACAGATGTCGATGGAATAATGAAAGATAATGTAATGCAAAAAATAGTCTCTGTTTCAGAAATAGAAGAAATGATTGCTGATGGTACTATTTACGGAGGAATGATCCCGAAAGTAAAAGGAGCGATTAAATGCCTCCAAGGAAATATCGAAGAAGTCTTTATTATCAATGGTAAAGCTGGCAATCTAATAAAAAACGGAGAACTAGAAGGTACTAAAATCGTTAAAACAAAAGAAGCAGTTTTGAGTTATGAGTGATGAGTATGCGATGTGTTTCGCTTCGTAGCAAAACTAGAAACACTCAAAACTCAAGACTCAAA
>SKSA01000173.1 GCA_007118195.1 Anaerobacillus sp.
CGTGTAATTAAATCGAGAATTAACACTTAAATGTTAATTCTCAATTTATTATACAATATTAATTTTGCTAACAGGTTACAAGATGATTAATCTTTATCATTTAATATATGTGACAAACAATGGGGTAGAAAATATTTTATCTATTTCTGTTCATTTTCAACATGATCATATGCAGTAATTACTTTTTGAACTAAAGGATGACGAACAACATCTGCCGCTTGTAAGTGTATAAACTCGATACCGCTCACATCTTTTAATATTTCAAGCGCAGTTCGTAAACCGGATTTTTTTCCTTTCGGTAAGTCAATTTGTGTTAAATCACCAGTAACAACCATTTTCGAACCGAAACCTAGCCTTGTCAAAAACATTTTTATTTGCTCAGAAGTAGTATTTTGCGCTTCGTCTAAAATAACAAAAGAATCATCTAATGTTCTTCCCCTCATATAAGCTAGAGGGGCCACTTCTATCGTCCCTCTTTCCATAAGACGTTCTGTTTGCTCTACACCGAGAACGTCGTGCATAGCGTCATATAGAGGCCTTAAATAAGGATCTACCTTTTCCTTTAAATCCCCTGGTAAAAACCCTAAGCTCTCACCAGCTTCTACTGCCGGCCTAGTTAACACGATACGCTTAATTAACCCATCTTTGAGAGCGGTAACAGCCATAACAACGGCTAAATACGTTTTCCCTGTACCAGCAGGACCAATTCCAAATACAATATCACGTTTTTTAATCGCCGATACATAATGTCGTTGTCCTAACGTTTTTACTAATATCGGTTTCCCTTTAACATTGACAGTAATTTTCTCTTGATAAAGTTCCAACAATTCCTCTAGCATTCCTCGTTCTGCAAGCTGAACTGCATAGATCACGTCACGTTCAGACACGTGCGTTCCTTTACGAATCAATGTAAGTAGTGTATCTACAACATCATGAACGAGAGAAATTTTCCCCTCTTCTCCGGCAACTAAGATTTTTTCTCCTCTTGTTACAATGGTTACCGCTAACTTTTCTTCAATTCTTTTTAAATGTACATCATTTGGACCAAATAAGCTAATCGCTTCATTGGCATTTTCTAATTTTAAATCCATAAGTATTTCTGACAATATCCTCAATCTCCTTGAATGATTGGTTGTGATTTAGCAATATCTTCTATTACTTGGTAGTGTATCATTAATGTAACTTTACCATTCTCATTTGTTTCGTGCAAAACTTTTTCCCCTTTAATTACTGCATCTTCGTCAAGTTTTTTCATTAATTCTTCTCTTGCCATTAAAATTGCGGTATCAACCGCTTCCTCTTCACTATACTCACGTACTAATGTTTCTTTTTCCAAAAGAACTTTTCGATGATATTCAATTGGTAAACTCCACTTAAGGAAGTTTAAACGATTACGATACTCATTCGTTTCATATTCAGTAAATTCCGGGTTTCCAAACCCAAAAATCGGAAAATTTATATCGAAAATGGATAACGAGTGTTTTGTCTTCTTCTCCCCAGTAAGTGTTGAGAACTCAGTTATAAGTGGTATGGACACGTTCGACTTGTACCAAATTTCACCAAGCACTTTTCCTTTTGCTGGTGCTATTTCCATTTTTCCTTCTTTACCAATAAAACCACTTATTAGCGTTTCACCTTTATCTACAAAGTCATTAGGAATTACTTTCGCTTGCCCCTGTTCCACAAAAATATCATAAATTATTGCCTTTTTCTTGGATATTAAGTGTCTAGGTGATACGGGTTCTTGTTTTTCTGGAAAAGTTTGTTCTACTACATTAAAATGAAAGGTCGTCCCATTTAATGTTACACCAATCCAAGTCGCCTCATCTATTCTTTCGGTAACTTTCATTTGTATATCTTCTACACTAGGAAGTAAAAAATGGAACTTTCCTCGTTTAATTCCTAATTCGTTTACGGCCTGCGATAACTCGTGTTCGATTTTTGGAGATGCCCCTTCGATGGAAATGTTCCAAACCATATTAGATAATATAAAGAGCAGTGCTACAAAACTGACTATTCCGGCTACAAACCCCCCCCGGGAAATCATTTTTCTAATTAAAAAAGGGACTCCTTTTCGTTCTATGAAATAAACTTTTACTTTCGTTTCTTTAACAATAGGACGAATTCTTTTTACATCTTCTAAGGAAACATAACAAACAATCGCTTCATCCCCAACCCTACGAATATGCCAAATTGATATTTCCTCATGAATACACCTATTTAAAAATAATTCTGTATATTTCCCGACCACTTTTATTCTTGTAAAGCCTGAAAATGTGTTTGTCCATGAATTCTTCATTATTAACCTCCTAGCGTTTTTTCGGCTCTCCATCGTTTATGTAAATCACTTGATCAATAATTCCTTCAAGGAGAAGTTCTTCTGGTAAAATCGTTTTTATCACAAAGTGATTTCCCTTAATTAATAACTGTCCCTGCTCTAATAAAAGTCTTAACTCTTGATTTGAAAACTTTAAAACTCCACGATGGTTTTCAATATATATATGTAATTGTCCAATCATCGTAATTCTTGGAAGATCCATCGTAACATCTGCAGGAAGTTCCATTTTATCTGTCATCCATTTTCTAACCATTTTGTTAATCTTCCTCATAATGTAACGAACCCCCTTTCATATCATTTTTATGTTAAGAAACGAATCGGTATCACCTTTTTTTTACTGAATATGTAATTAGAACTTCCATACAAAACTGGCATGACGATTCACATGTCACCATCTATTATGAAAAAATGTCGGTCGAATTTCTTTCGCTTCGCTGTAAAGCTACTGACCTCAATCACATCATGTTATGCTTCTTAGAGAATTCATCATGCAGCTTTGCGACGAGTAACCGCAGGAGCACTTCGTACCGACTTTAGAGGCTCGTTCAGGAAATTACTCGTTCTTTTTTCATACAAAACCAGCATGACGATATTCCCGACACCATGTAATATGGAAAAGTCAGGCGGGGACCGGTTAACCAACAAACTACAAACCAACAAAAAAAGGCTAAGCATACGCTTAACCTTTTTCTTGTAGAAAAAATATTTTTTTAGTCAAAGCTTAACCTTGCCTTCTTCTTGTATTCATTGAAGGGCGGTATGAACCTTTCGCCCTTGGCTTGCCTAATATTTCAGACCAGACTACACCTTTAATAGCTTCTTCTCTAGAAATATTAGAGAAATCTAACTTCACTTCTTTACTATTTGTGAGGTCATCTTTATAAATGGGTGAGTCTTTTAAATTTTTACCGATAATTTCCGCAGCTTTTTTATTTTGCTTAGCTTTTTCATATTTCTCTAAAAGTTCATTACTACGGCTAATACCATCAATTGAAGCTGTAGGATGTTCTTCAGTATAGGTGTAAGTAGTTTCAGTTTGCCTCGTCGGTTTCGGATCGCTCTTCTCTTCTTGACGGAATATTTCTTGCCAATCAATTTCAGGTTGCTTTCCTTTACCCGCAGCTCCACCACGCTTTTGCGTTTCTCTTTTACCTTGTTCCTCTTTACCTTTTTGCAAAAAGCTTAATATCGCCCCGATAATTAAAAATAATAATATCGGGTTCGATGTTATCATCCTTAGGAGATCCTCCATTTTTTACGGCCTCCATTTCGTAGTAGAAAAAATATTAATATTTATTTCCGTCCTTTTTGTTATCATCTGTTGCTTTACCGATTGAATCTCTCATATCAGTATCCGCCATGATGTTTTGAATGTTCATGTAATCCATAACACCCATATTTCCAGAACGTAATGCTTCACTCATTGCAAGAGGAACTTCAGCTTCGGCTTCAACAACTTTCGCACGCATTTCTTCTACTCTCGCCTTCATTTCTTGTTCTTTCGCTACAGCCATTGCACGGCGCTCTTCGGCTTTCGCTTGAGCAATCTTCTTATCAGCTTCGGCTTGGTCTGTTTGAAGCTCTGCACCAATGTTTTTCCCGATATCAATGTCAGCAATATCGATCGATAAGATTTCAAAAGCAGTTCCAGCATCTAAGCCTTTTGATAGTACTGTTTGGGATATCATGTCTGGATTTTCTAATACTTTTTTATGGTTTTCAGCAGAACCAATCGTAGAAACAATCCCTTCACCTACACGAGCGATTACAGTATCTTCACCAGCACCACCGACTAAACGATCAATGTTCGCACGAACGGTAATACGCGCTTTTGCTTTCACTTCAATTCCATCCATTGCTACACCGGCAATAAATGGTGTTTCAATAACTTTCGGATTTACACTCATTTGAACCGCTTCTAATACATCACGACCTGCAAGGTCAATGGCAGCTGCACGTTCAAATGTAAGTTCAATATTCGCTCTTTGTGCTGCGATAAGAGCATTAACAACGCGGTCAACGTTACCACCTGCTAAATAATGTCCCTCAAGTTGGTTTGTACTTAATTCAAGTCCTGCTTTAACAGCTTTAATTAACGGATTTACAACACGGGCAGGAATAACACGACGAAGTCTCATCCCTACTAATTGGAAAATTCCAACACGAACTCCTGCAGCTAATGCAGAAATCCATAACATAACAGGAACAAACGTAAATAATACGGAAAAACCAATAATGATTAAACCTACAATAATGAGTAAAAAGATTTCTTGTGGCATTTTTTAATTTCCTCCTTTGATTATTGTTATTCTGTGAATTCACGAACAACAATTCTTGAACCTTGTGTAGCAACAATTATTACTTTCTTCCCTTGCTCAATATACCCTCCTTCAGAAACAACGTCAAGCCTTTCCCCTTCAAAACTTACTGTTCCAGACGGTCTTAAGGTAGTCAAGGCTATTCCTTCTCGTCCGATGAGATCTTTGCGTGTTTCATTTGAGACGTAACCAAGCTCAGTCCTTGTAGCATCAGTTAAAATCATTCTTTTTAAAGGCCCTCTGTACCCGAAATATTTAAAGAACAGCACTGACACAATGACAGTTATAACGACGGCTATGAGAATTGATAAAAGAATATTCACAGTCGAATACGAGGCTAATACCATACTACCAATAATAGCAACAATCCCTAGTATCCCAAATATTCCAAATCCGGGGAAGAATATTTCAATGATCATTAAAATAATTCCGGCTCCAAATAAAATTAATGTCTCAAAGCCAGCAAAACCAGCAAAAAGATGACCGAAAAAGAATAAAAATAATGCAGAAATACCCATGATTCCCGGAATTCCAAAACCTGGAGAATACAACTCAAGAACCAGACCTAGACTGCCTATCGAAAGTAAAATAGGAATGATAATTGGATGCGTTACAAATCTTGCAATTTTCTCAGCAAAGCTAACTTCTAACTCGCGTTCTATTGCTTCCTCTAAGCCTAAAAATGCTAATAATTCATCGCGATCACTTGCTATAGCTTCAGCGTAACCAACTTCTAATGCTTCACTAGCGGTTAATGTTAAAAGCTCGCCAACACCTGCTCGATATTCTGGTAAGTCGACATTTTTATCAGCCATCGCCCTTGCATAAATAGGGTCACGATCGCCAGCTGCAGATTCAAGTGTAGCAAGCCAAGAAGACTGCATTTTCTGTTCGGCCGCATTTCCAGCTCCATCTATAACTGCCGCTGAACCCATCGTCGTCCCCGGGGCCATGACAATTTGATCTGCATTTAATGCAATATACGCACCCGCGGACAAAGCTTGTGCTTTTACAAACGCAGTGACTGGAGTTTCAGTATTTTTAATTAAAAATGCAATATTAGTTGCGGCATCAACTAGACCACCTGGTGTATCGATTTCCAATACTATATGATCTGCTCTTTCTTCTTCAGCCGTTTCTAAAGCTCTTTTTAAAAATGCTTCAAGCCCCCGTTCTACAGCTTGTTCTATCGGAATAAAATAAACGACTTTATTATCTGCTTGACTATGTACTGAAGGTTGGGTTAAAAGAGCAATAGAAGAAAAAACGATAAGAGAAAGAAAAAACAATTTCCTCAGCAATGCTTGTGATATATTCATTCAAACCCTCCTTTCTTTTTTCAGTTGTTTTCCATTTTTTAAAATCGTCGTATGCCTTTTTTAGGGTACAATAACTATACGTATTTAGTATAGGAAAGTTCCCTCATTTTTAAAATAAAATGTGTTCGTTTAAATTTCATTATAAAATAAATCGATCAAAAATGACAAAAAATAAGAAAAATCACATAGCGGCGAGCCTTAGTTACAATTATACTTTAAATTTTTAACATCGCGATTCACATCTATATTAAATTTTTATAAATTTCTTATCTTATAATAAAAACGCCTCGCTATTCGCAAGGCGTTGTTTTATTTAAGATAAATATTGTTGTACAAGTCGATTTACTATTGCACCATCCGTTTTACCTTTAACTTTTGGCATAATCGCTCCCATAACCTTGCCCATATCAGCTTTGGTAGATGCTCCAACTTCCTGTATTGTCTGTTGCACAATTTCAGCAACTTCCTCTTCAGATAATTGTTCTGGCATGTAAGCATTTAAAATAACGACTTCTTCACGTACTTTTTCAGCTAGATCTTCACGATTAGCTTTTTCAAACTCATGGAGGGAATCTTTACGTTGTTTGAGTTCGCGATTAAGAACAGTGAGTGCTTCGTCTTCTGTAAGTTCTTTACTAAGTTTAATCGCTTCATTTTGTAAAGCTGATTTAACCATTCGAATAACAGAGAGCCTTTGCTTTTCCTTATTCTTCATCGCTTCCTTCATATCAACAGTTAAACGATCAAGAAGATTCAAGTCCAACACCC
>SKSA01000089.1 GCA_007118195.1 Anaerobacillus sp.
GTTTGTTGGTGGTAAGCAATTTCATCGTCGATTAATTGTATAAACGTCTCTCTAATTTCAAACGGAGCAGTTGATAAGTAATTCCACTTTGGTTTTTCACTAAAACCGCTTAAATAGTTGAAAAAATTTGTAGCATCAATGCCAAACTTTTCGTCACACGTTAATAGCCCCATATCCGTATAAAGTTTAGCAGTAGAATCATTGTAATTTCCTGTTCCTAAATGAACAAACCGGTGGATATCGTCTTTATCATGGCGAACGATTAATGTGATTTTACTATGTGTCTTTAACCCAGTGATTCCGTAGATAACATGTACCCCAGACTTTTCTAATTTTTTGGCCCATTGAATATTATTTTCTTCGTCAAAACGTGCTTTTAACTCTACAAGAACAGTGACTTGTTTTCCATTTTCTGCTGCTTGAGCTAATGCGTGAATAATCGGAGAATCACCACTAACGCGATATAATGTTTGTTTGATCGCTAAAACATTAGGATCCTCTGCCGCAGTAGAAATAAAATCGATAATCGGTTGAAAAGATTCATAAGGATGGTGTAAAAATATATCTTTCTTTTGGATGGCTTTATAAATATTTTCTTCATTCGCTAAATCTTTGGGAGGATGTGGTATTAAAGCTTTGTTCATTAAATAATCATGCTCTGATCCAATCAGCGAATAAAATTTAAATAAAAATGTTAAGTCAAGAGGACCATTAAACGAGTAAACATCATGCTGTTTTAACTCTAATACGTCTAATAAAAAAGTCAGTACTTGATTTGACATTTTCCCTCCTTGCATTTCTAGGCGAACGGCCGCACCCCATTTCCGTTTCTTTAATTCTTTTTCGATTTCTCGTAGTAGGTCTCTAGCACCTTCTTCATGTAACGTCAAGTCGGCGTTTCTTGTAATACGAAAAGACGATACGTTTAAGACATTGAAGCCACTAAATAATTTATAAATGAAATGGCTAATCACATCTTCAAGTAAAATAAACTGGCTTTTACCGTTTGCTGATGGAATCGGAATAATACGGTTTAGGACGCTAGGTACTTGAACGATCGCTAACTTTTCTTTATTTCCAGCCTGCTCTTTTAATAGAACGGCTAAGTTTAAACTTTTATTCAAGAGCATCGGAAAAGGACGATACGCATCAATGGCCATAGGTGTTAGTACTGGTAATATATATGTTTCAAATCGTCCTTGTAAAAATTGAAGTTGTTCACTGTTGCATTCTTCAATGGCTAAAAACTGAAAACCTTCATGATAAAGCATCGGTAGTAGTGTCTCTGTATATAAATCGTCTTGCAATTTAACAATTCTATGGGTTAAGTTCGCTATTTTATCAATTTGTTGTCTAGGTGTTAACCCAGCTTTATTTTCTGGCTTATTAAAGCCTGCTTTTACTTGATCCTTTAATCCTGCAACTCTCACCATAAAAAATTCATCAAGATTCGAACTGAAAATGGCTACAAATTTAAGGCGTTCTAATAACGGGTTTTGTTCGTCTATCGCTTCTTCTAATACTCTTTCGTTAAACTTGAGCCAGCTTAACTCTCTGTTATTGTAAAAATGAGGGTTATTCATATCGATGTAATTATTTAAAGAGTTTGATCGCTTTTTCATAAAAATCAACCTTTCTAAAATGATCAAATTGGTTGCTTTAACGAAGCTTAATTAATAATACTAATCAAAGCGACGGAACATTAAATCGACACGTTTCTTTAAGGATTTTTCAAGGTGCTTTTTATATTTTTGTGCTTGTAATTGCTCAAAATAAGGCTCAGATGTAAATGAAAGAGATAATTTAATTTCATTATTTGTAGTTATTTCGACTACTTTTAATTTTGATATTACTTTTCGTCCGGTTCGATTTAATGCATATGAAAATTTTAGCATGGCACCTAAAAGTTCTAACTTAGCAATATCATCCTTTTTTAGCCGATTTTCATAAGGTTGAATATAAGAATGTAATACGTTTTTCGATTTGAAAGAAGCGATTAAGGCAATTTTTAACCGTTCTGTATGTGTTAAACCTTCAATCGATTTATTTGTTAAGATATAAAAAGTATGTTCGCTACTTGTTTCAGGATTAATAAATTCACCGATATAAAGAACTCGACAACTTAATAAGAGCAAGCGTAAATCTTCCTCAGTTAATTCAAGAGTAGTGTGTTCTTTTAGCTCATAATATAGCTGAGTTACGATGTTAGAAAGGTATTTTACTTGATCAGTGTTGATTTCATATTCATGAGATAATTGATAAAAACTTTCTTCGACAACATTCGGAAACTGCTGTACATTGGATTGAAGTAAAAGTTCTTCGTAAAATAATCCATCCCTTAGACCTTTATTACTCATAATAAACTTGGTCGAGGTTGTAACTTCCATTAAAGTGCAGATCGCTTCTGCTGCAGGAATGATAATATCAGTTCGGTCTTTAGAAAGCCCTTCAACCATTTCTCTCTGTTTGTAAGACATTTTTTTTAATTCATTAGAAATATCGTTAATCGATTCGAAACTTATTTCATATTGGTGGAGACCACGAAGCGGATAATTGATTTTTCGTTGATGTACTAACGAAAGGTTTCGAGCGCTTCCACCGATACCGATAAGCGGAACATTGTCATTGTTACATAGCCATTTTAATGATTGAAACTGTTCTTGTAAAAAAGATTTAAGTGCAAGTAGCTCATCTATTGTTGGAATTTCACTATTAATAAAACGTTGTTTTAATGTAATAGCCCCAAAAGGAAAGCTATGATAGTGCATTAGTTTTCTTTCTTTAAATAAGGTGATTTCCGTACTTCCGCCACCTATATCGATCGTTATACCGTCTATAATATTTGTTGAGTTTGTAACGGCCAAATAGCCAAAAAATGCCTCTTCATATTCTGATAAAACTCGAATTGAGAAGTCGGTAGTATCATTAACAGTTTTTAAAATTTGTTCTTGATTTTTAGCTTGCCTAATCGCTGCTGTTGCAACACACTTTAGCTTCGTTATTTTATATGTACGTGTGACCTCTTGGAAATATTTTAAAGATTGTAACAGTTTAGAAATGCCATCTTTGGTTAAATAGCCATTCTCATCTAAATGAGTACTAAGTCTGGCAACTATTTTTAAATTTTGTACTTCTTTATAATAGCCCCTTTGGTCAAGCTTAAATATAACGAGACGAATGGAGTTTGATCCTATATCAATAAGAGCGATATTTTTATTATCCATAAAACCTCCTAAAAAATTAAGAAATAAGTTATTATTTAAATTTAATCATACTATAATGAAAATGGCAGTTCGTTTTACAAAAAATACATAGTCGTGTATACTACCAATTGACAAATCGGAATCGTTCTTAAATATATTTGATAAAAAATGGAAAAGCGCACTTTTTACTGCCAGAACATTTGCATGTCGTCGCTAGGCAGGCACTCTCCGCTTTTCATAGTATCTTTCAATGGGGGATCATTATTATGGTAAATGAAGAAGAAAATTATGTCATTAATATTCAAAACTTATCTTTTCAATATGGGACTAGAGCGGTTTTAGATAATATTAATTTAAAAGTGAAGGAGGGGGCATTTCTTGGTTTAGTTGGGCCCAATGGATCGGGAAAATCTACACTAATCAAGTGTATTTTAGGACTGCTTCAACCGACAAAAGGTGAGATAAGGTTATTTAATCAATCATTAAGCAAGTTTAAACAGTGGGATAAAATTGGGTTCGTTTCTCAAAAAGCAAGTAGCTTTAATACAGGATTTCCAGCGTCAGTATTTGAAGTTGTTTCAATGGGGTTATTCGGGAAAGTTGGCCTTTTTCGTTTCCTGACGAAACAACATAAAGAAAAGGTTAGAGAAGCAATAGAATTAGTAGGGATGACCGAATACATGAAGCAAAATATCGGTGAACTCTCAGGTGGACAGCAGCAACGTGTTTTTATTGCAAGAGCGTTAGTTAGTGATCCACAATTATTAATTTTAGACGAGCCGACAGTTGGTGTAGATATTAAATCAGTAAATAATTTTTATGCAATGTTATCGCAATTAAATAAAAAAGGTATTACTTTACTTCTGGTCACTCATGATGTCAGTGGAATGACGGATCACGTTACAGCTGTCGCATGTTTAAATAAACATTTGCATTTCCATGGAAATACAAAGGACTTCGAGGATAACCATCGTCTTTCTGCGTTTCATGGTCAAGAGGTTCATATACTTGCTCATAATCACGAAAAGAGAGGGCAATGATATGGAAATGATTTCTGTATTTCTTCAGTATGAGTTTTTGCAAAATGCTTTTTTTTCAGGAATAATGGTAGGTTTTCTTGCTCCTATTTTAGGCGTTTTTTTGGTGGTTCGTCGTCTTTCTCTCATTGCTGATGCGTTAAGTCATGTAACGTTATCAGGGATAGCTTTTAGCCTATTGCTAGGTAAACATGTTCTATTTTTTGCTACTCTTAATCCATTATATTTAGGAATTGCCTTTTCTGTTGCAGGAGCCCTTCTTATTGAACAACTACGAACCGTTTACAAAACCTATCAAGAGCTTTCGATCCCAATTATTCTTTCTGGTGGTATAGGTCTTGGGGTTGTGTTTATTTCTTTAGCAGACGGATTTAATACGGATTTATTCAATTATTTATTCGGTAGCGTAATTGCTGTTACTCGTTCAGACTTATGGACGATTACTATTATTACGGTTGCTGTTACGGCCTTATTAATTATTTTTTATAAAGAGCTTTTCTTTTTATCTTTTGATGAAGAACAAGCGATCGTTTCAGGTGTGAATAAACGGCTCGTACATCTTATTTTTATAATTATGGTTGCTCTCGTCATTGCATCTTCAATGAGAATTGTAGGAATATTACTTGTTAGTTCTTTAATGACTTTGCCAGTAGCTGCTAGTATGCGTATTGCTAAAGGCTTTAAACAAATGTTTTTATTTGCAATTTTATTTGGACAGTTATCTGTCATTATAGGTTTAATAAGTGCGTATCATCTAAATTTAGCCCCTGGTGGTACAATTGTAATGACAGCTGTTATAATATTACTTATTACAATTATAATTAAGCGAAATAGATAATACTTCATAATTTATTTGAAAGGTCATCTAAGTAGTTAATTTGCACATGGGGGAGTTAGTTGATGGATGTCACAAAAGCATTGTTGCTATTGAAAGAAAAAGGGTACAAGCATACTGGGAAACGAGAACAAATGCTACAGCTTTTTTCAGAAGAAAAAAGATATATTGCTGCCAAGGATGTTTTGGAAGCGATGCAAAATAATTATCCTGGCTTAAGCTTTGATACGATTTACCGAAATTTATCTACATTTGTGGATTTAGGTATATTAGAAATGACTGAGCTAGATGGTGAGAAGAAATTTCGCTTTAGTTGCTCTACAGATGAGCATCACCATCACATCATTTGCTTGAAATGTGGAAAAACAAAACATATTCATTTATGTCCGATGGATCAGCTAAGTAGAGATAAGAACGACTTTAAAATTGTCGGTCATAAATTTGAAGTTTATGGTTATTGCAGCGAATGTATATAAGTTCAAAAACTTCGATTTTCTCAAAAAAACTCGCCAGTCGGCGAGTTTTTTTTATCTCTTCCAATTATTTACCCATTCAGCAGCTTCATTCCAGTTTTTAACCCTTACCACTTGTTTCGGAATAGGGTCTTGGTTATAAGGGGTATCCATAAGAATAACGGGGATGTTGCACTCTTCTGCAATATCACAAGCATTATCATGTTTATCTTCAAAAAATATATCGATATTATGCTTTTTAACTGCTTTTAATTTATCGTGTTGACCTAAAAGTTCGATATGGTGATAAGGAATATTATTTTTTTGAAACCATGTTTTGGTCACGTCGAACAAATGATTACCACGAGCACTAATATAAGTGAAGTGGTGTAAATCTTTCCAATGATCTAAAGCCTCAGTGAAATAATTAGCAATCTTTGCATTTGAATAAATAATTGGCTCATGATCCTTCATCCATTCCCAAAATTGTTCCGTAGTAATATCTAGTAAAACTGTTAAGTCATATTGAGTAATATCATTTAATGAAATATTTTTATTGAAGTGTTTGTTTAGATAAGGGATAAAGGTTGTAGGACAAGTAACCGTTCCGTCAATATCAAGGCCTAACCGTATTTGTTCTCTCATTGTTGTCACCTACTTATATAATGTTTAATACTTTTTCAATAATACTATAGTCGTACACTTACTGGATAAAAATCATTACTTAAATACCGACTATTCTATATTATACCATAAAAGCACATTCCTTAATTTGAAATCATTAACATCTATATTGCAGCTTTTGAGTGTAATACTAAAAATGCTCCTGAAAAAGAAAGCGAGGGATGACAATGACTGACATAAACAATAGGAACCAGGATAATCGTTCTCTTCATTTAGAAAATGAGGAGAGAGATGAAAACCCAAATGGTGTGACCTCTGCTGATTACCCTAATGGTGATCACAGGGAAGAAACAGCAGCTGAGTTTGCACCAACACGTGGATTTGTTGGGGAGCGTCCATTTGCTGATGATGTAGACGAAGAAAATGAAGTCGAAACTGCAGACGGTCATGCAGCTGAAGGTAGAGGGGTAGGAGCATTTGCCATCGTCCTCTCGATCATTTCATTGTTCTTTTTACCTGTGATTTTAGGAGCAGCAGGTATAATTGTTGGCTTTATTGCTCGTCGAA
>SKSA01000366.1 GCA_007118195.1 Anaerobacillus sp.
GCCTCAACAAAGGAATAAAGAAATGCAGGGGCACTGCCGGTAATTGCTGTTAAGTCGTGAACTTGTTCTTCCGTTAATTCTTCGTAATCACCAATCGCTGTCAAAATCATTTCAATGACTTCTCTCTGTTCACTAGTTACGTAATGGCCACAAACGTATGTAGACATCGACGCTTGTAGTTGTGTAGCGGTGTTTGGCATGATCCAGCATACTGGAGTTCCTTCTGGTAAATGTCCTTCCATAAACGTAGTATCAATTCCAGCTGCAACGGTAATGAAAAGCTGTCTATTGATAATCGGTGAAAGTTCTGCCAATAACTGTTCATGTACACTAGGTGGAACAGCAGAAATGATAACGTCAGCACGATCGACGACATCCCGCCAATCACTAGCATTATCAATTTCAAAACGCCTAGCAACTTTTTGTAAGCGCCACGCATCTGATTTATTAGTTACCGTAATTTCAATGTTCCTATCTTTTTGATCTACGAGTCCTGAAATAATCGCTTCTGCCATCCTTCCGGCACCGATCATTAAAATATGTATCGATTTCATTTGTTTCCACGTCCTTTCCTTCACCTACAATACCAAAACAGGTCGGTGAAAGAAAGGAATGTAGCTAGCCTTTAACGATTTTCATTGCGTCACTTGCAACCATCATTTTATGAACGTCTTGGCAATATTGCATCGTTAAGTCGAATGAAGCAGGGGTTACTGTTGTAGAAAAAAATGAAGTGATTTCATTGCCAGGTTGAAACCAATCTTCATTATCTGTAAACGTATGGCTCACGTCTTGCCAAACATCTACTAAAATAGGACTATGGGCGATAGGTTTTTTCGGACGACACGAAAGACTAGTCATATTCAGTTTCTCATGACTATTTTTTGTAAACATGTTAGTCCAATAATCATTTCTCGATCCTGTATGTTGCATTTTCAATGTAAACTTAGAAATATCGTTATATAAATTTTCTATGCCAAATAATAAACAATATAATTTCTTCCCGATTTCAATCCGGTGCCGGATGTTGGCAAAGTCACTTACCGTAACACCAGCGAGTCTGGTTTGATTTTTACTAGTGACAAACGGAAAAAGAACGTACGTAAACTGCAGCACATCTTGAAGTTTGAAAATGATATTATTGAGTACCTTTTCTTTATACGAAGGGTGCTGGACCACTCTTTTTTCAATATAGTGTTGCTCATTAATAATTAAGGCGACCGTCAGTAGTTGACTTTTTTTATGCTCAAAAAATTCGTTCCAAAACGGTCTCATAAATCTTGATACGTGTAATTTAGGCAGTAAGTAAAATAAATTTTTATTTCTTTTTTTACTAGCTTCATATAAAAGAAGCTGTGGATACGCATCATGGAAAATTAGCGCATTGGCTCGTTCTAAAAAAGAAAAGAAATCATTTTGAGCGTCGTTTGATAATACTTCTTTTAGAATACTTCCTTTTAAATCCGTCATATTCCAGCCGCCGTTTCTAGAAACGAGATGTGCCAAAAAGGACCAATGAATTTCGGGGTGTCTCTTGTAAAAATCAAAGTACGCTTTCGTTCTCGTTACATTGTTCCGATTTACTTTACTTGTTTTCTTGCGGATTTCAGCTACTAAACGGCGGTCCAATTGAGTTAACGGAATGGCATCATGCTTAAAATCACGGAGTTCATCTTCGATTGCTTTTAATGTATCTTCTTGAAAAGACAGCTCGTTCCAACGTATAACACTATTTTTTTCATATTGATTAGACTCGTGTGAATCTAGTAAAAACTCGTAACCTGCTTTCGGAAGCTTTACGGCTTTTTTCATTAAGTTTTTAATTCCATCAAACATCGAACCCCCTCCATAATTCAAACTATGAAAAAAGGGATCGGAAAGTTCATGGGCATTTAATATTCCTCTGCATACAATATTACGACAATTTTGAAAGGGGAGTGATCGATTTGAGGCAGTCTCTTTTGATATGTAGATAAATTTGTCGGTCGACTTTCTTGAACAAGCCTCTTATATCGTTAGAAATACAGCGCAGTGAAAGAAATCGACCGACATTTACATACTAGATGGTGGCGGCAAGGTGACCGTCATGTGAGTTTACCGTAATCTTATTTACGGAAAATGCTCGGTTTTCACTCTGCTGAAAACTCCTTTATACTTTAACTAGCTGGCCGGTTTTGCTTTTCGACCTTACTATACTGTATCCGTTTATAAAGCTTTGATTTAGAAAACGTGTAAATGGCAAGAGCGAGCCAAATAAATGAAAAAGCAAGTAAATGAACACTGCTAAATGGTTCTCGGAAAAGGAAAATTCCGATAAATAGTGTAATCGTTGGGCCCAAATATTGTAAAAAGCCAATCATTGATAACGGGATGCGTCTAGCCGCAATGGCAAATAAAAGTAGTGGTACAGATGTTGCGACTCCTGCTCCTATTAATAAAGCGAAGGTTGCTAGTGATTGTACGTAAAAGGCCTCGCTTATCGTAGCATGAATCATCGTTAAGTAAATGAGTGCGATTGGTGTCACAAGCA
This sequence comes from Anaerobacillus sp., assembly GCA_007118195.1. Lineage (GTDB taxonomy): Bacteria > Bacillota > Bacilli > Bacillales > Anaerobacillaceae > Anaerobacillus. The sequence goes on from SKSA01000366.1 coordinate 2,531, forward strand.
TCGTTTCTACTGCAAGACTAGTAAGGGCGCCAAATTCGACGACTTTTTTAATTGCGCCATAAAACGCGAAGCTAAATGCTAAAGCAAGGGATACGATCGGGACGCCACCAGTGTAAAATGCTAATATTGCTACTCCAAAGGTTGCTAGAAAAAATGCAATGGACTGCGATCGTGTTAACTTTTCTTTAAATATAATCATCCCAAGCACTACGCTAACTAGTGGGTTAATATAATAACCGAGACTAGCTTCAACTAGCTGTTCATTAGCTACTGACCAAATATAAGTAAACCAATTTACGCTAATAAAAATAGAAGCGAGTAACATGAAAAGAAGTTGCTTTTTTGATGAAAAAATCGTCCTTACATCCTTGAAAAAGGATTGCAATTTCCCTAAAGCTAGTAATATTACAAACATTAATACTAGTGACCATATAATTCTATGTGCAAGCACCTCATCAGCAGGTACGTGATTCAGCAATTTCCAATATAGAGGAAATACCCCCCATAACATGTACGCGGCCAGTGCCGCTAATATCCCAATCCTTTGTTCGTCTAATTTCTGTCCCATAGTTTTAGCCTCGATTCCATTCAATTTACTATCCATATTTTAACGGGATAAAGGGAGATAGTAAATGAGAAAATTTCGGTAAACGAAAAAATACGAATTCCCCTTTACGAAACATTTGTTTTTAGTATATGATATAAACTGTTTAGAGGGTAAACTAAGTGCGTTTTATCAAATGTAGTTTATATCCATTTTATTTTTAATTAAAAGAAAGTATATACGTTTGATTGTTGGGCTGATGTCTAGCTTTAAGTTTCATAATAAGGAGAAGTTCAATGAACCAAGATCATTTAAAAGACTTAATTGAGCAGTATGCAAACGTTTATCTCTTTGCAACGAAAAAACTAGAAACTTTAATATCTGAAAAAGTGATCCCGATGTCGATGGAACAGTTCGGTATGCTTCGTTTTCTTCATAACTGTGGTGAATTAACGCCAAAAGAAATGGCAGAAAAGTGTGGAGTACATAAAAGTGCCATTACAGCTAAAGCTGCCCGCCTTGTAGAGAAAGGTTTGATTGAACGTAAAGAGCACCCGAACGATCGTCGTTACGTTTATTTAACGTTAACGAAAAAAGGAGAAGACATTTACATGCAATCGGAACAAGCGATGATTGAGTTTGTATCTAATTTTTTTGCGCAACTTGATGGAGAGGAAGTAGAAGTATTTTTGAAGGTGTATGGAAAAATAAACAAAATGATTGAACAAAAAGAGGAGTATGACAAACAATGAGAAATTATCGTTGGATTTATCTTTTACCGGTATTATGGATTGCGATAGGGGTATGGCTTCATATTAACGCACCAAATATGGAACAGCTCGTTCGTGAACAAGGGCAAATATCTGTTCCTGATGGCTATCCTTCAAAAATAAAAGCAGAGATGTTGAAGGAACATGGTGGTGCAACAGGGGAAGCTGTACTCGTAGTTTATCACGATAAAGATGGTCTGAAAAATGGTCAAATACAAAAGGTAGAAGAGCATATCACTCAAATAGGCACGCATATCGGTGGATCTAAGGTAGAGCAAATTATTACCCCTTTTGATAATGAAGAGCAAAAGGAAATCTTGATTAGTGATGATGAGACGACGATGATGGTTATTTTAATGGTCGATATGAAAATGACAGAAGTGACATACGTACGTCCTGAAATTGAAAAGGCAGTTACTGTTGAAGGTGTTCGCTCGTTTTTAACAGGATCCTCCATTATCGCTGAAGACGTTATTATTAGTTCAGAGGAAGGACTAGCGAAAACGGAAATAATAACGGTTGTCTTTGTATTAGGAATTTTACTTTTAGTATTTCGTTCGTTAGCAGCTCCTTTCATTCCACTTATTACGGTGGGGGCATCCTACTTAGTGAGTGTTTCGATCGTTGCTTATATGATTGAATATTTAAATTTTCCAGTTTCAAATTTTACGCAAATTTTTATCGTAGCCGTCTTGTTTGGGATTGGAACTGATTATTGCATTCTCTTATTAACACGATTTAAAGAAGAACTAATTCAAGGGAAAAGTCGCGTTGATGCAATGGTTTCAACGTATCGAGCGGTTGGAGCTACAGTTTTTTTCAGTGCTTTAACTGGATTTATCGGCTTTTTTGCCATCGGTTTTGCCAACTTTGACTTATACCGCTCAGCAGTAAGTGTTGCTGTTGGAATTGTAGTTCTCGTGATTGGGCTTTGGGTTTGGGTACCGACAGCGATGCTTCTTTTAGGTGAAAAGTTATTTTGGCCAACAAGAGGAGGTTTAACGAAAAATAATAGTAGGTTATGGGATAAACTTGGACGCTTTTCAGTTTACAAGCCTGGTTGGACGCTAATCGTTTTAGCGTTATTATTAGTGCCGGCTTTGTTGTCTTTTAGAGGAGCAACATCAATGGATACGCTAAGTGAAATATCTAATGAATATGATTCGGTCTTAGCTTTTGAAATCATCTCTGAGAAATTTAATGAAGGGCAAGCGTTTCCAGTAAACGTTGTTTTAGAAAATGATGAAGAGTGGAATCAACAAGATTGGCTCCCGTATATCGAGCTTCTTACTCAAGAACTAACGAAAATTGAAGGAGTAAAAGAGGTTCGTAGTGCGACTCAGCCAAAAGGAGAGAAAATAGACGAATTTACAATCCCCTATTTAGTGGGCGAGGTCGATGACGGACTAGAAGAAGTGGTTGATGGACTAGAAGAAGTTCGTGAAGCGCTTTATGAAATTGCTGATGAATTAACAGAAAGCCAAGCGGATATGAGGTCCGCCCAAGATGACGTTGATGAGCTTGTGGGTGGCACAAAGGAGCTTGAAGAAGGAACAGAACAATTAGCAACGGAAATGGAGAAAGTTAGTGAGGGGACTCGCCAATCTGCGGCTGGTTTAGCTCAGTTAAATGAAAGTGTTGCTGCGATCGAGTCGCAAATGAGGCAGTTAACAGTAGGTGGAATGCTTCCTCCTGAAATGAGTATTGCTATTTTAGAACTAGCAGAAGGGTTAGGGCAAGTTAGTGGGGGAATGTCCGAAATCGAAGGTGGATTAACAGAACTCGGTGCAGGACAAGAAGAAATTGCCTCGGGTACTAGTAAGGTTGCATCAGGAATTGGCGAAGTCCGCGAAGGTCAAGATGAAATTGGAGATGCCTTCGGTGACATAGAGGAAGCCTTTAAAGAACTTGCGGATGGTATGATTGATATTGCCGAAGGAGTTGAGGGAATTGAAGAAGGATTAGCAGAAGTTCGTGACTTGTTCCAAGAAATTTCAAATCAACGTGTTAATCCGTTATCAGGATTTTTCGTTCCACAATCGGTCCTTGAGGGTGGTGACTTAGATCAAGTATGGGATACGTTTGCAACACCTAACTTTCGAGTCGCAAAGTTTGATGTCATTCTTGACGTTTACCCTTACAGTAATGAAGCCATTGAAGTGGTCGATGTTATAGAAGAGAGAATGGCCATTGCTTTAAAAGGAACACCATTTGAAGATAACCGTTTCTCTATCGGTGGTTTAGCGAGTGTGAACCGCGATTTAAAAACCATTTCGGATGAAGATTTTAATCGCACGGCATTGATTATGTTATTAGGGATTTTCATCGTACTCGTGTTGTTGTTACGATCTCTCGTTATGCCGCTTTACATTATGGCATCACTAATTATTACGTATATTGCGTCAATTTCCTTCACGGAGATAATTTTTATCAATATTCTCGGTCATGCGGGAATTAGTTGGGCTGTACCATTTTTTGGATTTGTTATGCTAATGGCGCTAGGGGTTGATTATTCCATTTTCTTAATGGGACGTTTTGGTGAAAACGTGAAAGATTTACCGTTAAAGCCGGCATTAATCAGCGCAATGGGACAGATCGGAACGGTTATTTTATCAGCTGCCATCATTTTAGCAGGTACGTTTGGTGCGATGATGCCGTCTGGAGTTTTATCGCTACTACAAATTGCTACACTTGTATTAACAGGCTTGTTACTTTATGCATTTGTCATGTTACCATTATTTATACCTGTGATGGTTCAACTGTTTGGCGATAAAAACTGGTGGCCGTTTAAAAAAGAGTTGAAGTAATTGCTTAGGGGGTGGCCCAAAAGTGTCTGACAC
>SKSA01000258.1 GCA_007118195.1 Anaerobacillus sp.
TCAGCCACCTCAATGATACTAAATATAGATATGTACAATGTACACTCTATTTCAATATCATTGAGGTGACTGACACTAATGGCACAGCCTCTCGTATTCGTTGTTACGAAGCACCCGCTTCTTCATATTCAACTTGATCAGTATCCCCAGCTTTTTCATATTCAGCTAAAACTGCCGATTGAATCTTCTCTCTTGTATGAGAAGATATTGGGTGTGCGATGTCTCTAAATTCGCCATCTGGAGTTCTCTTGCTCGGCATAGCGACAAACATACCATTATTCCCATCAATGACACGAATATCATGAACAACAAATTCATGATCGATTGTAATGGATGCTATTGCTCGCATACGTCCTTCCGTATTTACACGGCGTAATCTTACATCTGTTACTTCCATTTCTGCCACCACCTTTTTCCAATTAAATGTGTCTTTATATTAATTCAACACATGCTTCTCATTTCCTTTTTTAAAATAAGAAAAATTCCTAAATTTTACGGAGATTCACCAACTTTTACATAATGTTCACGAAATGTTCATAAAACAGAAAAGGATAAGCACCTATGTAAGCTCTGGAAAAAAGCGAAATAAAAAAAGACTATCTCAAAAAGATGAATCTCAGCTTCTATAAAAACACTAATATTAAAGGGGTATTCTTTAAATTAGCGTTCACATACTGATGATTCCTTTTCGGACAGCCTTTCAACTTACTTCACTAATGCAATAACTTCAATTTCGACTAAAACGTCTTTTGGTAACCTAGCAACCTCGACACAAGATCTAGCAGGTTTATGGTTAGAGAAGTATTTTTCATAAACTTCATTAATTAATGGAAAATTATCCATATTTTTAATAAACACCGTTGTTTTTATTACTGTATCTCGAGATGCTCCAGCCTCTTGTAATACAGCATCAACATTTTTCAATACTTGCTCTGTTTGCTCCTGAACGTCACCTTCTACTAACTCACCGTTAGGTTTAAGTGGAATTTGTCCTGAACTATAAAACATATTATTAACGATTACTCCTTGAGAATATGGTCCAATTGCTGCAGGTGCATTAGAAGTTTGAATTGTTTTCATCATTAATCCCCTTTAACTGGTTTTTTATGAATCTTTTCAAAAAAGTTACCAATTTCAACTTTTACTATCTTTTCTTTCGTATTGACTTCAGACAATCGTGTCATGGAAATATATTCATCAACTAGCCTTTCTTCCGTATGTTCCGCTTCTACTAAAACGCCTGTACCGACAACATTCGAATTAAATTCTTCAACTAGATCAATCATACCTCTTATCGTTCCACCGGCCTTCATAAAATCATCAATAATCAGAACATTTGATCCTTCGTTCAAACTTCTTTTGGCAAGTGACATCGTTTGAATTCTTTTCGTGGAACCAGATACGTAATTAATACTCACGAGGGACCCTTCTGTAATTCGGTGTTCATGTCTAACAATGCAAACAGGAACATTTAAGTATGTAGCTACTGCATAAGCTAAAGGAATGCCCTTTGTGGCCATCGTCATAATCACATCAACTTTCGTACTCGCAAATAAAGTAGCGAAGTAACGACCAATTTCGTTCATTAGCTTCGGGTTGCCAATAATATCCATCATGTATAAATAACCACCGGGAAGTACTCGATTAGCATCCTCAAGCTTTAAGCATAATTGTTTTAAAACATTTACGATTTCTTCTTCGTTAGCTGTTGGAATATACTTAACACCGCCACTCGCTCCTGCAACTGTCAACAAAAGTCCAATTTCCTGACTTTCAAACATTTCTTTGATAATCGCTAAATCTTCACTTATCGATGATTTAGCAGACTCATAACGATCAGAGAAATAGGTTAGCGGTATTAATTGATGGGGATTTTGTATTAAGTAATTGGTCATATCTACTAAACGGCCACTTCGACGAAACTTCTTCATAACTACCTCCAAAAATCCGAATATTTAACAGTAATATTACACTTTTGTACGGATTTTATCAATAGTAACGTTCCCCCATAAGTCGAACTGCATGTACATCATTACAAAAACCTCTTAATCCATTATAAACCCTAAGCATTCTTGACTCATGTTTGACAAGCCCAAATACGGTAGGTCCACTTCCACTCATTAATACACCATCAGCACCAAAACGTTCCATTTGTTCTTTAATTCGTTGAACTTGTGGATAAAGTTTAAACGTTACCGATTCTAAAACATTTCCTAATTGAGAGCATATGAGTTGGTAATCGTTATTATCAATCGCCGAAATCATGTTATTAATATTCGGATGTTCCAAATGATCTAGCTTTAAGTTTCGATAAACTTCCGCTGTCGAAACACCTATTGGAGGCTTCGCTAAAATGACCCAACAAGGCGATGGAGCACTAATATGTTTTATCTTTTCTCCTCTACCTGTAGCCAACGCTGTCCCTCCGTAGACGCAAAAAGAAACGTCAGAACCAATTTGAGCACCTAAAATAGCTAGCTCGTCGATAGTTAATTGTAAGTCCCATAATTCATTTAAACCACGTAGTGTAGCTGCTGCATCACTACTTCCACCAGCAAGTCCAGCTGAAACAGGTATGTTTTTCTTAATAGAGATTAAAACTCCTTTACCAACGTTAAAGCGGTCTTTTAACAGCTTTGCAGCTTGATAAGCTAAATTCCTATGATCGTTGGGTACAAAACCTTCAGAAACATCAACTTTTATTTGATTTTCTTCAAGTAGTGTTAATTCAATACGGTCGGCCAAGTCAACTGTAGTCATAATCATCTCAACTTCATGGAAGCCATCTTCTCTTTTATGAAGGACATCAAGAGATAAGTTAATTTTTGCCGGAGCCTTTAAAGAGATCTTCACCTTTTATCACCTTCTATATGTTCCATTTGCTTACGCTATTTTATCATTTGTTGTCCTTACAAACCAGAAAATTCATTGCAGTTTTATTACATATTTTTCTAGATGGTTTTTTTAAAACTTTTTATAAGCATAACCTAGTACTTTTAGGTATATAACAAAAGCTGGTTTAAAGAGTGAAAACACTCAAATAAACCAGCCAGTCGTAACAAGAAGTAAGATTAATTATTTTTTTGCCCGTTAGCAAGCTGTTGTTCGGCAATTTCTATCGCACGCTTAACCATGTTACCTGCATCCCTTGAACGAATTCCACCCCAACCTTCTTTTTGGACGGTATCATAAAATCCAAGTTCCTTCGCAAGTTCTTCTTTAAACTGCTCAGACATAATCCCTCGTCTTCTTGCCATAAAAACAACTCCTTTTAACATCTTGTTACGACAATAATAGTATAACCTTTAGGGAGCATTTTCATTTTAATTTAAATGAAAAAGAGGTATATTCATAATTAGAGGGTCAGGCACCTCCATTCTAAAGCATTCCCCTAGAAACAAACTTGTTCCTAGCATCTAAAACACTTTAAAATGGAGAAGTCCAACCCATTATGAATATACCTCTTTTTCATAAAAAAACTACTTAACCTCTACAGCAGCACTTTCCTCATCACAAACGGTTAACTGAACCGTATCTGTTAAAACGTCCGCATAACTATATGATACTCTTTCGAAGGCATTTTCTTCTTCATCTAGCTTAATAATAAATACAGACGGGTACGTCTCTTCAAGGAAACCTGAACGTTCAATTGTCTTCCTACGTCCACCATTCGCCTTTATCGTAATTCGCTTTCCAATATTAGCGTCTAAAGTCCTTTTGATATCCACTAACGTTTTTGCCATTATTGAACCCACCTCACTTAGACAAAGTATAACACAGCTAGAACAATTTTGTCAAATAAAATTAAAATTATAGCAAGTAAACAAATTGGTTGTCAATACTATTTACTTATTTTCTGTGTTATTTTTCTTTGTTATTTTTCTTTGTTAGTATGTCGTAAATTTTGTATTTTATGTAAAACACATTTAATATTTATGGAATTGATAAAAAAAGACCTAAAAGCACCCGGCTAATAGATCTTTCTGTGTAAAAAAATAAATGGTCGATTGATATAAGTTAGCTGACATTTTCATAACAGGTTGAGTGGCAAACTCTTATAAAATGTTTTACTCTTTTCTAAAGTTTACGCAAACGGCCTAATCTTTTTTTCTTTCATAAAAAATTTCACTGTTTTTTATCGGTATACCTCTTCTTAAAAGGCCTTTGGTTTCAATCCCACCTAACCCTTTTTCACCAGTTAGTGTATTTCGTAATAAATCCCAAATACTAACACTATCCATAAAAGGTGTTAAACTTACTTTAGCTGCGATATAGACCGGGTCTAACGCATGTATATTAACTCGCTCTGGAGAACTTGCAAAATTAGCCCCAGCTCTAATTAAAGTTTCAAAATAAGACTGACAAGCACCTGCAAAAATAACTAAATGATCAATATGAGGCTCAAACTTCCTAGCCTCTCTTACAGCCTCTGCAAAATACTTCGTGTTTCTATAGGCTTTGACATCATTCTCGCTACCTTTACTTCTCATATAAGCATCATGGCCAGTGATTACAAGTATTTCTGGGCGCACCATTTCTAAAAGCGAGGTGATTTGCTCAGGCATTTCTTTTTCTTGCATATGAACTCCATATATAGGCACTCCTAATTTCTCGTATAAATCTGTACATTTCTTTAAATAAATAGGGTCACCGTCAATGTGCAAAATTCTCCCTGGGAGTTCAAAAAAAGAATTTTCACTACTATAACCTTCACTCATTTCGTACTCACTTTTTTGACGGAGAAGGCGAGTGTCTTGTCTAAATAATCGATAGCAACTTTCTTGCTTCTCTTTCTCTTTTACCGTTCTTACATTTATTTCTATATCATTTATTAAAACTAAATCAGCTAACGGAGCATCTGCAATTAGTCGCATCTCTTCGCCAACAACCAATACACTATTATCATTACCAATTTTCGAAACACGAAATAAAATATCGCATCCATACGATTTGCGTGCAACGAAGTCACCTACGTTAAATTTCATACTACACTCCTCCTCACTTTATAGCCTATGAAGAGCAGTACAAAACAGTGTATAAAAAGAATCGCGGAAGTCGATTGGGAGCCTATTATGCTTTAAGTTCTACAAGAGCATTCGCAAGTACAGCAAACTCGTCCATACTTAACGTCTCACCGCGCCTAGTAGGGTCAATTTCACATTCCCGCATAATTAATTCAAGTTTTTCTTTTTCATTTTTTGTAAATAAATTATGTGTTAAATTGTTCATCAACGTTTTTCTTCGTTGCGCAAAACTTGCTTTTACAAGTTGAAAGAAAAACGATTCATCTTTGAGGTCAACTGCAGGCTCGCTGCGCAGCGTTAGCTTCAACACTGCAGAATCTACATTCGGCTGCGGGACAAAAACCGTTTTAGGAACGATTAACTCTGTCTTCGCTTCTGCATAATATTGTGCAGCAATTGACAATGACCCATATTCCTTCGTTCCTGGCTTGGCAGCAATTCTTTCTGCTACCTCTTTTTGAATCATAACAACAATCCCACGGATCGGTAACTTTTCTTCAAGAAGCTTAAGTAAAATAGGGGTAGTGACATAATAAGGTAAATTCGCTACGACCATTAAATCTTGGTCCGTCTTAAAATTATCATTGATCACACTATGTATATCAGCATCTAAAACGTCAGAATGCACAACATTTACGTGAGGATACGGTGCTAACGTTTCATTTAAGATTGGCAGTAGTCGTTGATCGATTTCAAAAGCGACTACCTTTTCACACCGTTTAGCAAGTTGTTCTGTTAAAGCTCCAATTCCTGGACCGATTTCAATTGCTCCTGAAGTTGTTTCTAAATCGGCACAATCCACAATATTATTTAATATATTCGTATCAATTAAAAAGTTCTGTCCAAGACTCTTCTTAAAAGAAAAACCGTATTTCTTTAATATTTCTTTCGTACGATTGGGCGTTGCAATGTCTTTACTCATCTTTCTCCTCCTTCAACAATTGGTGAATGGCATCTAAAAATTCTTCCTCACTTATTTTAAACATAATGAGTCGTTTATAAAGCTGCTTTCCGTTTGTAAATCCAATTTTCAATAAATCTCCTAAACGTTCCCTTCGCTGACGTGCCTTTTTACCACCTATTAACCCTAAAGCAACAAGTTCGTCCCAACTTATTTGCTCTATCCATTCCTTTTCTTCTTGTTGAGCATCCTTTAACGCTAAACGAATCGCTTCCGGAGAAGCATTTTCTACACCCAGATTCTTCCCTTTTTTCGAAATCGCTTCTTTTTTAGGTAAAAATGCATGTTGGCAACCAGGAACATGCTGACTAACAATTTTTCTAATTCTTTCACCAGGATAATCAGGGTCAGTTAATACAATAACCCCTCTACGCTCTTTAGCAAGCTTTATTTGCTCGATTACCTTCTCTCCTATAGCTGATCCATTCGTTTCGATTGTATCGGCGTCTACGGCGTTTCTAACGGCTACCGTGTCATCCTTACCTTCCACAACGATAATTTCTTTTATTTTCATAAATCCTCCTGAATTTTGAGTGTTGAGTTTTGAGTTTTGAGTTTTGAATTTTGAGTTTTTGAAAGCTTTGCTTCGAAGCTTTACTTACATAACTCATAACTCTTCACTCAAAACTCAAAATTCCTTGAAACTAATTCATAGTATATAGCGTCTAATATGTTGATACAAGATAGCTTAA
>SKSA01000126.1 GCA_007118195.1 Anaerobacillus sp.
ACTGAAATAATCGCTGTTAAACCTTCGCGAACATCATCACCAGTTAGGTTAGAATCATTATCCTTAAACAAGTTATTTTTACGAGCATAATCGTTAATCACGCGAGTTAAACCTGTTTTAAAACCAGATTCGTGAGTTCCACCTTCATGAGTATTAATGTTATTTGCGAATGAGTATATATTACTTGTATAGCTGTCATTATATTGAATCGCAACTTCGACGGTTAAACCATCTTTTTCTGCTTCAATAAAAATCGGTGGTTCGTGCAAAGGTTCACGAGTACGATTTAAATGCTCAACAAATGATGCAATTCCACCTTCGTAAAAATATTCTTTCTTTTTTCCATCTTCTCGTTTATCTTCAATTAAAATTTTAAGTCCACGATTTAAAAAAGCTAACTCTCGTAAACGAGTCGCTAAAATATCGAATTCATAAACGATCGTTTCCGTAAATATTTCTGTGTCTGGTTGGAAACGAATTATCGTTCCCCTTTTTTCGGTATTACCAACGACCGCAAGATCAGCCTCCGGTACACCACGATGATAACTTTGTTTATAGATCGTACCATCTCTATGAACTTCAACTTCTAAAGTGCTTGATAAGGCGTTAACCACTGATGCACCTACACCGTGCAAACCTCCTGATACTTTATAACCCCCACCGCCGAATTTACCACCCGCATGGAGCACTGTCATAATAACTTCAACAGCTGGACGTCCCATTTTTTCATGAATCCCAACAGGTATACCACGACCGTTATCAGTTACCGTAATACTATTGTCTTCCTCAATGGTGACCGAAATGGTATCACAGTGACCAGCTAGTGCCTCATCTATACTATTATCTACGATCTCCCAAACTAAATGATGGAGTCCACGGCTACTAGTAGAACCAATATACATCCCTGGGCGCTTTCTTACTGCTTCTAACCCTTCTAAAACCTGAATTTGACTTTCATCATAACTTTGTGATTGTTGTTCTAATGTCAATTTCTTCACCCACTTCTAAATTTAGAGTCTTGAGTTAAGAGTGTTGAGTGTTGAGTGTTGAGTTGTTTGAAAGAAACGCTTCGAAGCGCTACTTTTATGAACTCAAAACTCAAAACTCAAAACTCAAAATTCAAAACTTACATATCTTCCATATCCGAAATAAAAAGTGCTCTGCGTTTTAATGTCGTTGATGAAATAGGGGAAAAGTAGATTTTATCAGTGGTAATAACGATAGATTTGGTCGTATCTTCTGATATTTCCTCTACTTGTTTCGCTTGCTCATAGAAGTTTAAAAATTGTTCAGTTGTCTCTGAATCTTCTTTGACTTGACGATCTAAAATACAAATCACATCTTTAGAACGAATAACAGTGTCTCCACCTAAATGAACAAACACTAAAGCCACCTCATTTCAGTTTTTTTATATTACCTTTTTCAACGATATACGTAGAAGCCTCTTTTAACGTATGATGATCTATACCATCGACACTTGTCGTAGTTACAAACGTTTGAACTTTTCCTTGAATCGTATTTAATAAATGAGATTGACGATAATCGTCTAATTCTGAGAGAACATCATCCAACAATAAAATGGGATATTCACCTATTTTGTTGTAGATTAATTGTAACTCGGCCATTTTAACTGAAAGAGCGGTTGTTCGTTGCTGTCCTTGCGATCCAAATGTTTGAACGTCTCTTCCATTGACTAAAAATAAGAGATCGTCTCGGTGCGGTCCAATTAATGATGTTCCACGTTCAATCTCCTTGTCTTTTATTTTAGCAAAATTTTCTTCTAGCTCTTCTTCTATTTTCGACAATTCTGTCGTTTCTGATACCTTAATAGACGGTTTATATTGTAAACTTAAATTTTCTAACCCTCTACTAATGTCCTCGTGAATTGGCTTTGCCCATTTTTCAAGCAAACCAAGAAATTCGTAGCGCTTCAAAATGACTTTAGCAGCATTTTCAATAAGCTGGTAAGTTAATATATCTAGTAAGCCATCATCAGTCTTTTTCCTTTGTAAATTTTTTAAAAGATGATTTCTTTGTTGTAATATTTTATAGTACAAAGCTAAATGATAAAGATAAACAGGGTTGATTTGTCCCATTTCCATATCGATAAAACGACGGCGCACCTGAGGGCTTCCTTTTACGAGATTTAAATCCTCAGGTGCAAACATGACAATATTTAAAGCGCCAATATATTCACTTAATTTCCGTTGTTCTAAACGATTCAATTTTACTTTTTTCCCCTTGTTAGAAATAATCACTTCTAAACTTAAAGGACCCGTTCGTTTTTGGACTCTACCTTCTATTTTAGCATATTCTGCATCCCAATAAATCAACTCTCTATCACGGGTCGTTCGGTGTGATTTCGCTAAACCGAGTACGTAAATAGACTCCATGATATTCGTTTTTCCTTGGGCGTTTTCACCTAAAATGACATTTACGTTATTGTCAAATGTTACTTGTTCTTTAGTATAGTTCCGATAATTAGTTAATGTTAGATCGTTAATATGCAAAGACTTTCCCTCGCTAAACTTCAATGATCTTTTGAAACAATACGAAATGTACCGTGAGATGGAATCGTAATCACATCACCGTTATATAACTTTTTCCCTCGTCTATTTTCAAATTCATTATTTAAAAACACTTCATGTTCACTTAAAAACCACTTCGCCATACCACCAGTATCAATTAATCCTATCTCTTTTAACATTTGTCCTAATGTAATATACGTTGACGAAATATTTACTTCTGTTTCCAATTGTTACACCTTCTTTCAACTGTTAGGGAATTTTTATTTTCTTACTAAAAGCTTTCCCCAACATTAGCCTTGTATGTTTTTATTCACTTAAGGCTGGTAAAAATATTGTTGCTACAAGATCTTTTTTTAGACGTCCTATTAATTCCCTAACTTACATTGTACTAAAATAGGGGAATGAACACAATTGAAACTACTAATTAATAAACTAAATTTGATTTTAAAAAAACATCATGACGGCTCCCCGTCACCATCTAGAATGTAAATGCTGGCCGTTTTCTCTCGCTTCACTGTAAAGCTACTGACCTCAATCACATCATGTGATACTTCTTAGAGAATTCATCGTGCAGCTTTGCGACGAGTAACCGCAGGAGCACCCTCTATCGACCTTTAGAGGCTTGCTCGAAAAACTCAGCCAGCATAAATGTATTTACATACAAAACCCTCATGGCGGCATGCTTGCCGCCACCATCTAATATGGAAAAGTCAGGTTTTTCTTTTCCAACTTTCCAACTTTCCAACTAACCAACAAACCAACCTTTCCCATACAAAAGAGCCAAGTAAATGCTTGGCTCAAAAAAAAGGATGAAATTGTTATATTAGGATTTATTAAAGTGATTCTTAATACGTACGCACTGGTGAAAATAAGTGTAAACTATTTTCATGATCAACAGGCCTTACTAAAAACGGACTCATCGCTCCAGTGAAAGAAACTTTTATTTCAGAGCTTTCAATAATTTTTAAAGCATCAATAATGTTTTTACCGTTAAAAGAAATCCGTAATTCTTCGCCATTTATTTGCTTCGTAACAATTTTCTCAGTAACTTTTCCAATTTCAGGGGTAACTGACGTAATCTCTATTTCTCCATCACCCAAGGTTTTTAAATTAACGACATTGTTTTTGCCATCACGAGAGAGAAGTAAAGCACGTTCAATTGCTTGTAAAAAACCTTTCGTTTCTAAATATATTTCAGTTTTTGAATGTTGCGGAATCATATTATTTGTTGCTGGATAATTCCCATCTAGCAACCTTGAGAAAAATAATAAGTTTTTCGATTTAAACAAAATTTGATTTTCAGTAACGACAATATTTAACAGTTCACTATTATCTTCAATAATTTTGTTTAATTCACTTAAACTCTTCCCTGGAATAACTACATTACTAAAATTCAACCCATCAATATTTGTTTCAATCGTCGCTTTTCTCATCGCAAGACGGTGACTATCTGTTGCAGTACAGGTTAATAACCCATTATCGACTTGCCAGTTTACACCTGTCAAGATAGGACGTGTTTCTGCAGTTGACACGGCAAATCCAGTTTGTCGAATAATATTTTTTAGTAAATCATTTTGGATTTGAAAAATATTTTCTTCTTCGATTTGTGGCAACCGTGGGTATTCTTCAGGATCCAACCCGTTTAAATTAAAAACGGATGAGCCAGATCGTAACGTTGTTGAAAATTGATCTTGAACGATGATTTCTACTTTATCTTCAGGTAATTTTTTTACTATCTCAGTAAAGAACTTTGCTTGAAGGACAATACTTCCTTCTTCAATAATTTGAACTAATTGTTGATCATCTTCTTCAATTGGAATAAAGCATTCAATGGAAATATCTGAATCGCTACCTGTTAATGTAACTCCTTCATGGTCCGCTACTATTTTTATTCCCGTTAAAATTGGAATGGTTGTTCTAGATGAGATTGCTTTTGAGACGTGCTGTACGCTATGAACAAAATAGTCACGATTTATGACAAATTGCATTATTTTCCCTCCTGAAATTCTCTTTAAAATAATCTTTTAAAAATCTTAATAATTAGTAGTTATATTTATTATTTTTTTTAATAAAAAACAGTAATAATAGTAATAGTGCTTGTGGAAATGTGGACAACTCCATTTTTCGTAGTCTCGCTTTAGTTTTGCACATGTTGATAAGGTGTGCGTAAGCCGGACAGAGTTATCAACAAATTCCCCAAAAAAAATTTTCGTATCGGATGATGGATGTTGAAAAATAGAAACCTGAAAGTATTGATTTAAATTAAGCTACAGTCAAAAATTACACTTTTAACTGTTCTTTAATTTCTTCAATTTGTTTTTGGAACTCAATATCACTGCTTAATAGTTTAGATATTTTTTCGTGAGCATGGATGACTGTTGTATGGTCCCTTCCACCAAATTCATTTCCGATTTTCGGTAACGAAAATTCAGTAAGTTCTCTGGATAAATACATCGCAATCTGTCTTGGAAAAGCTACACTTTTCGTACGTTTTTTCGCTTTAAAGTCATCTAACTTAACATTAAAATAATCGCCAACTACTTTTTGAATATCAATGATGGTAATCACTTTAGGTTTGGAATTTGGAATAATATCTTTTAAGGCAATCGCAGCTAAATCAGCATTCATATCTTGATTTATTAATGATGAATAAGCGACTACTCGAATAAGTGCTCCTTCTAATTCCCTAATATTAGTGTCGATTTGATTCGCGATATAAAGCATTACTTCATTAGGGATATCAAGGTTTTCAGCTTTTGCTTTTTTTCTTAAAATCGCAATTCTCGTTTCTAAATCTGGCGGTGTAATATCAGTGATTAGCCCCCATTCAAAACGTGATCTTAGGCGATCTTCTAAAGTTGGAATTTCTTTAGGAGGTCGATCACTAGAGATAACAATTTGTTTGCTGTCATCATGTAACGCATTAAATGTATGGAAAAATTCTTCTTGGGTTTGTTCTTTTCCAGCCAAGAATTGAATATCATCAATTAATAAAACATCGACATTTCGATATTTATTGCGAAAATTTACGGCTCGGTTGTCACGAATCGAGTTAATAAATTCATTCGTGAATTTTTCTGAAGATAAATATACAACTTTTGCGTTTGGATTATGTTCAATAACGTAATGACCAATAGCATGCATTAAATGGGTTTTCCCTAGGCCGACTCCACCATAAATAAAAAGTGGATTATAGGCTTTGGCTGGCGCTTCAGCAACGGCTAGTGATGCAGCGTGGGCAAATCTATTACCAGCTCCGATAACAAAAGTATTAAATGTATACTTCGGATTAAGCATATTTTTCGGAATTGGATCGTTTGTATAAATTACTTCTTGCTCAGCTTTTGCAGCTTTCTCTACCATTTGTTCCTGCTCTTCTTCAATATTTTGTGGAATAACAATTTTCACTTTTAGTTCTGCACCAGTAATATCTTGAAGTGTTTCACCAATAAATTTAATATAGCGGTTTTCTAACCAATCTCTTGCAAATTCATTAGGAGCAGTAATCGTTATCGTATCATCTTGAATTATTTCTGCTTTTGTCGCTTTCAACCAAGTATCGAAGCTCGGTTTACTCACTTTTGCTTCCATTTCTTGTAGCGCTTTATCCCATAAGTCGCTAATATTTTGCAAAATGCTCCCTCCTTACTAAAAAAATCATGACGAAATATAGCGGATTTATTGCAATATAGGCATTGTACAACCTTTGTACAATGCAAACGAATACCGCTGAATAAATATTAAATTAACAATAGTTGTGGAAATATATATAATATAGTAGAAAAATGTAGAATACAAGTTTATAAACAACATTGTGGAAAACCAATAAACACCATCGGAAAAATGTCCACAATGTTATCCACAGGATGTGAGTAACTTTAGTGACCAAAAAAATATCCACTAGTGAAAACATAACTATAATATCAGAAAAAACCTTGGTGTGCAATGCTTTTGGGGCACTTATCCACAACATTCAACCCCTTGTGTTTTAAAATTGTCCACAATACAAGATGCTGTGTGAAACTTGTCGATAACTGGGGAAGAAGATGAAAGTGTGTCAAAAAAGATATCCACAAGCTGATTAGTGAGCTCGAATAGGGAAATTAAAATAAAAAATTGATGTCGAAAATTTTTTA
>SKSA01000333.1 GCA_007118195.1 Anaerobacillus sp.
CCCGTGAAGAACGGAAAATGTTCGCAAAGTTTATCCCCCGCCTTTCCGAACATTTATAGCATTTGTGAAATGTGAATAAATCATGCTGGGGAACTGTTACCATATGAGTTTTGAGTTTTGAGTGATTGGAGTTTTGAATGTTGAGTTTTGAGTTTTGAGTTACTTTTCAGTTAAGTTTCGGAGCTTTGCTTCACTGCAACTCATAACTCTTCACTCAACACTCAACATTCAACACTAACTTCTCCTTCAAAAGCGTATTACGATTCATTTCGTTTTGTTGTTGGATGGCGGTTTGAAATGATTTTATTTCCCCACATAAAATTAAATATTCTTTTGCACGAGTAATTCCGGTGTAGACGAGATTACGTCTGAGCATACGGTGATAACCTCTGACGATCGGCATTATCACGATTGGAAATTCACTTCCTTGTGATTTGTGAACACTACAACAATACGCCAACGTAATTTGGTTTAATTCTTGCTTCGTATACTCAACTTCAATACCATCAAAAGAAATAATAATTTGGTCTTGTTTTTCAACATTTTCTTTAGCGTAAATAATCGCAACAATTTCACCTCTGTCACCATTAAATACATTTTCTTCAGGGTTGTTCACTAACTGTAATACGACATCACCCACTCGATAGGCGACTTCACCAAAAATAATTTCACGCTGTTTTTCTTTTTTCGGGTTAAAAATCGATTGGAGTTTACTATTTAAAGCTTCGATACCTGCATTTCCGCGGTACATTGGAGCTAATACTTGAATCTCTTTTGCTGTGTAGCCTTTTTTAATGGCGTTTAAACAAATTTGTTCGATAACAGATATGACTTGATCTTGACTACACGGGAAAAAACGGCGATCAACTTTTGCTTCTAAAATGTCTTCAGGAAGATGACCTGTTTTCATATTATGAGCAAGCTGTATAATCGAAGATTCTTTTGACTGGCGATATATATCGACTAAATTCACTGTGGGAATCACTTTAGAATGGAGAAGTTCACTTAGGACTTGACCTGGTCCTACAGACGGCAATTGGTCTTCATCTCCCACTAATATCACTTGCATTTCGCTCGGTAATGATTTAAAAAGCTGATTGGCAAGCCAGATATCGACCATCGATACTTCATCGACGATGAGCAATTTCCCTTCAATTTGATTTTCTTCATCTTTTTCAAAACCGGAATGACCGCCCCTCCAACCTAAAAGTCGGTGGATCGTTTCTGCTGGAAGTCCCGTTGCTTCACTCATCCGCTTCGCCGCTCGCCCTGTTGGTGCTACGAGCACAATTGGAAATGGATTGTTTTTGCTGTAATCTTTTTTATTTAAAGAAACGCCATGGAGCTTAGCATATGATTCGACAATTCCCTTTATAACGGTTGTCTTACCAGTGCCCGGTCCACCAGTTAAAATCATTAGTGAGGATTGTAGTGCTTTTTTTATAGCTTCTTTTTGAGAGGGGGCGTACTCAATTTTTAAAGCTTCTTCTGTTTCACCAATTGCTTTTAAAAATTCGGCTTCTGGAAATTCTTCAATATGATCTTTATTTTTTAAAAGTCTAACTACGTTAGTAACTAGTCCTTTTTCAGCAAAAAACAACGACGGTAAGTAAACATTTTCACCTTCGACCATTAGCTGTCCTTCTTCTTCTAAATAAAGCAGTTGCTTTTCTACTTCTTGTTCAGTGATATGATGAGTGCGATCACTGAGCAAAGTAGCCGTTTCTGTAACAAGGTTTGACTTACAAACAAACACATGTCCTTCTTGAAGTGACAGTTCTTGAACAATGTGAAGACAGCCTGCATGGATTCTTTCTGGTTGATCCTTAGTAAAACCAAGGGCTTGTCCTAAAGAATCGGCTCTTTGAAATCCAATCCCTTCTACATCTTGAATTAATTGATAAGGATTATTTTTTACAACTTGCAATGTTTCATCTTTGTATACTTGAAAAATTTTCATTGCAAGCTGTGCACCAAAACCATATTTATAAAGCTCGATTAACACTTGTTCGATGCCTTGATTTTCGAGCACTTGCTCGTAAATAAGTTCAATTTTATCTTTTTTTAGTGAAGGGATTTTTTTTAGAACATTTCTATCTTCAATAATTTTCGAAATCGCCTGTTCACCAAGCTTATTTATGATCGCCTCAGCAGTTTTTCGTCCAATTCCTTTGAAGCGATCGCTACTTAAATAACGGATAAGTCCTTCAGTTGTTTTCGGCATTTCTTTTTCAAAATGGCTAACTTGAAACTGTTCACCAAACTTTGGATGATCCATTAACTTCCCATAAAATGTATAAAGATGTTCTTCATCTAACTTTGGTAATGTGCCTACAATAGCAATAACTTTTTCTGTTAAGTTAACATTCGTATTCTTCACTTTAATTCGAGCAACTGTATAGAAGTTTTCTTCATTCGTAAAAATAACGTTCATTAACTCTCCTTTAATAAAAGGACGATCTTCATTAATTTCTTCAAGTGTCATTTTAACAACCTTCTCTCGAGTATTATTCTTCTCGGAGTAATGTTTCTAGCTGCTTTTTACCATTCCCAGCAAGTAAATGGTCTGGTTGAATTTTTAACGCTTTATCGAACATACTTATTGCTTTTTTTGCATCTTCTTTAAAAGCCAAAGCTACACCTAAATTATAATAAGCATCTGCGTGATTTTCATTTTTTTGAACCACTTTTTCCAAAACTGAAACTGCTTCATCTACTTGTTCTAGTTGAGCTAGCGTTAATCCATATTGAAATAATGCATCTACATCGTCTGGATTTTTTTCTGTGGCGGTTTTTAAATTAGCTAAAGCATAAGGTAATAACCCTAAATTATAGTAGCATAAACCGAGCATAAAATAAGCATCAGCTTCATCTAAGCCATTGTCTACTGCTTTTTTGAAACTATCAATTGCTTCCTCATACTTTTCTAGCTCAAAATATGTATTGCCTGCGCCATAATAAGCAGTAGCTAACGACTCATCAATTTCAGTTGCCTTATTATAAAACACAATCGCTTTATCTTTTTCACCAACAATAGATACGAGATGACCGAAATTCACATATGCAATAGCGTCGTTTGGATTTTCTTCTATTGCTTCATTTAATAATTTAGCCGCATCCTCAAGTTTTCCTTCTTGAATGAGACGAGCGGCCTCTACATGTTTATTTTCCATTTATTATTCTCCTTTATTAGAAAAGCGTAAGCGCCTTGATTGATTTCGACATGCGACGGAAGGCCAACAACGTTATGCCTCCTCTTCGAATTGCTTCACGAAAAATCGAGCGCGCTCCCTAACCAACCAACTACTACACAAAAAAGACTGATCCACTACACGAGGGGATCAGTCCACTTTTTTATTACTTTATCGATGGTACCGCCACCTAAGCATTCGTCTCCATTGTAGAAAACAACCGCTTGTCCAGGTGTAATCGCTCGCTGCGGCTCATCAAAAATTACTTTGACATCCCCATTTTCTGTTACGTTAACTGTTACACCATTATCTGGCTGACGGTAACGGAATTTTGCCGTACAATGAAAGCTGCTACTCACCGGTTGATCGCTCACCCAGTTTAAATTAGTCGCACAAAGCGCTTCAGAATAAAGGCTCGGATGGTGAAAACCTTGAGCAACATAAAGAACGTTCGCTTCTAAGTTTTTACCAACAACGAACCATGGCTCCCCAGCACCACCAATACCTAGACCGTGCCGTTGTCCTAACGTATAATACATTAATCCATCGTGCGTACCTTTCACTTCACCATCAAGTGTTTGCATTTCGCCTTTTTGAGCAGGTAAAAATTGACTTAAAAACTCTTTAAAGTTTCGCTCTCCGATAAAACATATTCCGGTACTATCCTTCTTTGTTGCCGTTGCAAGTTCTGCTTTCTTGGCAATTTCTCGTACTTCTTTCTTCGGTATATCACCAATCGGAAACATTGTACGTGATAATTGCTCTTGACCTAACGCATTTAAAAAGTACGTTTGATCTTTGTTATCGTCAACACCACGAAGCATTTTATATTCCCCGTCACGATACTCGACTCTTGCATAGTGGCCTGTCGCTAAGTAATCAGCACCGAGAGACATTGCATGTTCTAAAAAAGCTTTAAATTTGATTTCTTTATTACACATCACATCTGGGTTGGGTGTTCTCCCAGCTTTATATTCTTCTAAAAAATACGTAAACACTTTGTCCCAATATTGCTTTTCAAAGTTTACTGCGTAATAAGGAATACCAATTTGATTACATACGCGAATCACGTCGTTATAATCTTCTGTTGCGGTACAAACCCCATTTTCATCTGTATCATCCCAATTTTTCATAAAAATTCCGATGACATCATAGCCTTGCTCTTTCAAAAGGTATGCAGCGACAGATGAGTCAACTCCACCGGACATTCCAACGACGACACGTGTCTCGTGAGGAGCTTTATTATGATTGTTATTTTGCATTGACACGCCACCTACCTCTTAATTACTTTTAATTCGCTTGACAACCTTCGCAGTTTCAAGCGCCACTCGCTCAATGTCATCTAACGTATTACCCAACCCAAAACTAAAACGAATCGATGACATCACCCTGTCTTTATCTTTTGGAAACATCGCTACTAACACGTGGGAAGGTTCAATGCTTCCTGCCGTACAAGCAGACCCGCTTGAGGCTGCAACTCCTACTAAGTCTAAGTTTACGAGTAGAGATTCAACACTTACACCCGGAAAACTTACATTTAAAATATGTGGTAAAAAACTTGAATCGCTACCGTTGATTTTAAATTCGACTTCTTGTTCCATAAATACGGCAATCATTTTATCACGAAAAGATAAATATTGCTTTCTTTTTACCTCTCGCTCGTTTAAAGCAATTTGGGCAGCTTCTTTCAAGCCAACAATTCCTGCGACATTCTCTGTACCTGCTCTTCTTTTTCTTTCTTGTTCTCCTCCGTGTAAATGAGGCTGCAAAAATCTTTCATTTTTGGCATAAAGAAAACCAGTTCCTTTTGGTCCATTTACTTTATGAGCTGAGACACTTAAAAAATCAATATGCATTTGTTTAACATCGATTTCTTCAATTCCGTAAGCTTGAACTGCATCTGTATGAAAAGCAATATTTTTTTCATTTAACAACTCGCCAATTTGCTTGATCGGTTGAATCGTTCCGACTTCGTTATTACCAAACATAATCGAAACTAAAATCGTTTCTTCTTTAATAGAGTCTTCTAGATCTTTTATTGAAATTAATCCATTTTCATCGACGGGTAAATAGGTAATTTCAAAATCTTTCTTTTCTAGGTGGTGACACGTATGTAATAAGGCGTGATGTTCAATAGAGGTTGTAATAACGTGGTTCCCTTTATTTTGATTGGCCATCACATAGCCAATCAAAGCTAAATTATCAGCCTCTGTCCCGCCACTCGTAAAAATAATTTCTTTTTCGGTTGCATTAATCGTATCAGCTAAAAAAGCCCTAGCTTCATCTACAGCTTGTCTCGATTTTCGACCAAACTGATGGATACTCGATGGATTTCCGAAATTTTCATAAAAGTAAGGAAGCATCGCATCGACAACTTTAGGATGTGTCGGAGACGTAGCGGCATGATCTACATATATAGGTTTCATTATCTTTCCAGTCACCTTCTTACAGTTCAGTTATGAGTTTTGAGTTTTGAATTTTGAGTTTTGAATTTTGAGTTTTGAGTTAACAATAGAAGAAAAGCTTCGAAGCGATACTTAAAACACTCATAACTCTTCACTCTTCACTCTTCACTCTTCACTCTTCACTCTTCACTCTTCACTCAAAACTTATTATGGACTAAATATAGAACATATAGTATTCTTGGTTTCCTTTATCTTCGTAGTTAGCTAAATCCGCTAGTGTTGTATTATCGAGAACGTCTTTTACTGCGTCTCTTATTTTTATCCATAGGTCCCGTTTTGCCGGCTCTTCATCATCTACCACTTCGACTGGACTAATTGGCCCTTCTAGTACTCGGATAATGTCACCCGCAGTAATTTGGTCTGCATCCTTCGCTAACATATACCCCCCGTATGCTCCTCGCACACCTTTAACTAATAGGGCATTTCGAAGTGGTGCAATCAATTGCTCTAAGTAATGCTCTGATAAGTTATGATCTTTTGCGATTGATTTCAATGATATCGGTCCTTCACCTGACTTCTTTGCTAACGCCATCATGATGGTTAACCCGTACCGTCCTTTTGTTGATATTTTCAATTTGATCCCCTCTTTCTATCATTCGATCAACAAGTCGTTGACATTGTGGTAATGTAAAGCCTACAACATTGCCGATCGTTAAACTAAAAATAATCGTCCCTACAAAAACCGGGCCACCTAAACTCCAGCCGATCGCTAATACGACAATTTCCATTGCGCCACGAACATACTGAACTTTCCAGCCACTCTTTTCAGTAATCGCTATCATTAAACTATCTCTCGGGCCCGCACCACATTTCGGTGCAATATATAGGCCGATCCCATAGCCAATGACAATGACACCAACCAAAAGCATAACATATTGTCCTATCATTGTCGTAGGTGTATTGATAAATAATCGGAAGATATCTATAAAAATACCTACTAAAATCATATTTA
>SKSA01000281.1 GCA_007118195.1 Anaerobacillus sp.
GAACTTGTTCATATTCTTGAACGAGGCTTTCTGCTCTCAAAAGGTTCAGTCGTCGAAGTAGAAGATTTGCTTCTCCCGAATGTAATGGTTAATCATGAACAGCCAGAGGAGCTAACGACACTAGAAGATGTAGAAAGAGCGCATATTTTATCCGTCTTGAACTCCGTCGATTGGAATAAAACAGATGCTGCTAATGTATTAGGGATTAGCGTTCGAAATATTTATCGTAAAATAGAGCAGTATGAATTGAAAAGAGAATGACAAAGTGTCATTTTGACATAAAAGAAATGACACTTTGTCAAAAAGTCATGTTAAGTAGAAAAAGAGGTTATTCCTTTTTTTCTACTTTTTTTATTGTTTCAAAAAAAGTTCTGTTACGAATCAGGATTAAATCAACATTTGTAGAGCATTTTTTTAAAATAAATATTAAATGACAACAAATGAAATTTATTTTTGGCATGGCTCTTGCAAGATTAATAGTGAAAAAAGAAAAAATTATTATTTTTATGGGGAGGGATGGAGATGCTCACAAACGTCGGCATTCCAGGGTTAATTTTAATTTTAGTCATTGCACTTATTATATTTGGTCCTAAAAAATTACCTGAAATGGGTAGGGCAGTAGGTGACACGTTAAAAGAATTTAAGAAATCAACGAGAGAACTAACAGAAGATAAAGAGGAAAAAAAGTAAGGGGGGATCATCTTGATTACGGAAGATGCAAATAAGTTATTAGACCGATTTAGACAAAAAGGTGAAGATATTTTGGGAGGATCGAAGTATAGTACAGCCCTAGGTTTAAATATGGCTGAGGATGCTAGATTGCTATCGCAAGGAAAAATGAGCGAAGAACAATTTGTACAAAAATATGAAGAGAAAGTAAGTAAGGAGTTCAATCAACACCTTGCGATGGTTGAAGAACCAAAGAAAGATGGGCCACGCTGGGGAATGGTCATTGATTTAAGGAAATGTGTTGGTTGTGAAACGTGTACCGTTTCTTGTAAAGCTGAAAATTTAACACCACCAGGCGTTTCCTATAATGTTGTGATGGTTGAAGAAAAAGGAACATTTCCGAACGTAAATCGCGTCAATATTCCACGTCCGTGTATGCATTGTGATAAACCACCGTGTGTTTCTGTTTGTCCAGTTCGTGCGACCTATAAAGCGGATGATGGAATTGTTGTTCAAGATAATGATCGTTGTATCGGTTGTCGTTATTGTATGGTTGCTTGTCCGTACGGTGCTCGTTCATTTGACTTCGGTGAAAATTATGATGAAATGACAAGTTACGGTGACGTAACGGCCCCAGAACATGGGATGGATCGTGGCGAAAGGGAAAAAAATAAAACCCCGATCGGAACGGTAAGAAAATGTAATTTCTGTTTCCATCGTCTTCAAAGAGGTGAAGAGCCTGCATGTGTTGAAACGTGCATCGGTGACGCTCGTTATTTTGGAGATTTAGATGATCCGAATAGTGTCGTATCAAAATTAGCAAGTAGCCCACGAGCGTTTCGCTTAAAAGAAGAATACGGAACGAAACCTCGTGTCATTTATTTACGTTAGGAGGGGGAATGAGAAATGGCAAGTATTCAAGCTATAAAAAATGAGATGCAAACGGAGGAAACGCCTACCGTTAATGTAGAGAAAAGATTTAAAATTTGGATTGCTTCTTTAATTTTATTGATGGTCGTAGGTGGTGGAGCGATCGCCTATCGAGCTATTGAAGGGTTAGCTGTTACGAATTTAAATAACTTTGTCCCGTGGGGAGCATGGGTGGCATTTTATATTTTCTTTGTGGGTCTAAGTGCAGGGGCTTTTCTTTTATCAACATTAATCTTTGTGTTTGGAATGTATCAATATGAGAAAGTCGGTCGTTATGCCTTATTTACCGCACTTGTTTGTATGATCGTTGCCTTAACGTTTATTTTATTAGATTTAGGGAGAATGGATCGCGCTTTTAATGCGATGACGTACTGGAATGTCATTAGTATTCTCTCATGGGAAGTTCGCTTTTATTTAATTTACAAAGTCTTACTTGCGACAGAATTATGGTTTGCAATGAGAAAAGATTTAATTATTTTAGCAATGGAAAACAAAGGTTGGAAAGGGAAACTATCGAAATTCTTAGCTCTCGGAAGTACGGATATATCTAAAGAAGCCGTTAAAAAAGATCACCGTTGGATGAAGATATTAGGAATTATTGGTATTCCAATTGCCATCATCGGTGTCCACGGTGGAACAGGAACATTATTTGCAGCTGTTGCAGCTCAGCCGTACTGGAATACACCTTTATTCCCAATCATTTTCGTTGTCTCAGCACTCGTATCTGGTACAGCACTATTAATTGCAATGTATGTGATTCAAAGAAAGGCTAGAGGACTAGACGTTGATTTACCAATGGTTAAAGCATTATCAACACTGATGATTTTCTTCTTAGTGATTGATTTAGGATTAGAGTTTTATGAATTTTTAGTAGCTGGGCTATCGCAAAAGCCAGATAAAATGGCGGTACTATCAGTGATGTTTACAGGACCTTATTCGTGGTCATTCTGGGGAGTTCAACTATTTTTAGGGGCTGTGGTTCCAATTTTCCTTGTCATGAGTAAAAGAACGAATAAGTCTGTTGGTACTTTAGCTATAGCGGCTGTACTTGTAGTCATCGGAATCATCGGTGTTCGTTTTAATATCGTAGTACCAACACAAATTATTCATCCGTTAAAGTGGATGCCAGAAGGTTACTATGCTCCAAATCTTATTGAGTGGTTAAGTTCTGTAGGTGTTGTAGCTATGGGATTATTGATTTATTCGATGGGTGCGAAAGCTTTACCGTTAGAAGTAAGTGATGAAGAGGTGATGGATCATGTCTAAAAAAGTAGTTGATAAAAAAGTAACGAGACGTTCGTTTGTCAAAGGAGCCGGAATCTTAGGAGCGATCGCTTTAGCTTCACCGTTTTTTGGAAGTCCGCTTCGTCAAATTAAAAGTGGAAACGTATGGGCAGATGTTGAGCACGGTGTTGGAGACAGTTACCAAGATTACACGGCAAGAAATGTTTTATATTCGACATGCGAGCAATGTAACACTCATTGTACGATCAAAACTTTTGTGATGGAAGGGAAAAAAGGCGAAGGTTACTCTTCGATTGTTAGAAAAATTGCCGGAAATCCATACAGTCCATTAAACATGAAGCCGTTCGGACAAATTGATTATCATAAACCGATCGCAGAAGCTGCCTTAGGGGGCGGAAGTGTTGCTGTCGCTGGTCGTGGCTTTAGAGGTGGACGCACATGCTTAAAAGGCCAAGCGGGTATTCAAACTGCTTTTGATTCCCTTCGTGTTCGCACACCGTTAAAGCGCGTTGGTCCGCGTGGAAGTGGTCAATGGAAGAGTATTAGTTGGGAAGAAGCTTATAAAGAAATTCTCGAAGGAAGTTCCGACCTTGGTACTCCTGGTTTAAAGCAGATTTGGGCGTATGTTGAGGAAGAAAAAGTCATGGCCGATTGGGAAAAAGTGAAAAATAATGAGATGAGCCAAGATGAATTCGACCAAAAGTATAAAGATGTTCTGATCGATACAAAACACCCTGACTTCGGACCAAAGGCTAACCAAATTTCTTGCCTAGGTGGTGATCGTCGTCACTTTACGAGAACTCGTATTTGGGAGCAGGGCTTTGGCAGTATAAACTTTGATGACCACGGTGGTATTTGTGGTGTAAGTAGTGTGATTGGTAATGTTCGTTCATTCGGTGGTAATAAACGTCGAACGTATGCGGATCTTGATCACGTTGATTTTATGTTAGTATTCGGCACAAATCCTGTTGTAGCGAATAAAGGGCCGACATGGATGGCACCACAAATTACAAATGCGATTGAGCGTGGCATGAAAATGGCCGTGATCGATTCACGCCTAAGTAAATCAGCGGAAAAAGCTGAGTACTGGGTTCCGGTAATTCCAGGGACTGATGGGGCGTTAGCATTAGCCATCGCTCGATGGATTATTGAAAATAAACGCTATGATAAAAACTATTTAGTGAACCCTAATAAAGGAGCGGCCGAGGCAGATAATGAGCCAACGTGGAGTGATGCAACTCATCTTGTCAACATGAGTGACCCGCGTCGCCAAAAACTTCGGGCGTCAGATTTAGGAATGGAAGAAGATGACCGCTTTATTGTTATGGTAAATGGAAATCCTACTCCATTTGATGAAGTGGACAAAGCTGACTTAGTAGTCGATACAGTGATTAATGGCATTCAAGTAAAATCTAGCTTCACACTTTATAAAGAAGAAGTATTTAAGAAAACCATCGAAGAGTATTCACAAATTACCGGTATTCCAGTAGCACAAATTGCGGAACTTGGAAAACAATTTACTTCTTATGGGAAAAAAGCAGTTGCGTTTGGCTATCGTGGTAATGCAATGCATACGAACGGTTATTATAACGTTCGTGCTATGAATCTTTTAAATCATTTAATTGGTAACTATGATTGGAAAGGTGGCAGTATTTCTGCCGGTGCAAATTACGCTCCATTTAACGGTGCTTATGATTTAAATACTGTTCCAGGAGGTTATAAGTCATGGGGAACTCCGATTACAAGAAAGCAATCTCAATATGAACAAAGTACGTTATTTGAGCGTGATGGAGGTTATCCCGCACTTCGACCGTGGTTTGGTACAACAGGGAACTCCTCACATGAATTGATTCCTAGTGCAGGAGAAGGATATCCGTATTCATTACAAGCGATGTTCATTTATCGAATTAATCCGATTTTATCATTCCCTCTCGGATTTAAAAATCGTGAAATATTAGCGGATCAAAAGAAAATTCCGCTTGTAGTATCACTCGATGTAACAATTAGTGAAGGTGGAGAAGTTGCTGACTTTATTCTACCTGACTTAACGTATTTAGAAAGGTTTGGTCAAGAAACGATTTACCCAAACCAACCGTTAAAATTAAGTAGTATTATGCAGCCAGTGACACGAGTAGTTCCAGAGGCTAAAGCGGTGGAAGATGTATTTATTGATCTGTTAAAAGGAATGGACTTACCAGGTGTAGGTGAAAACTCCTTTACGGATGGTAGTTCATTAGATAGCTATGAAGACTACTATTTAAAAATGGCGGCGAATATCGCTATGAACGAAGAACCTGTACCTGATGCAGATGCAGAGGAGTTAGCTATTTTTGAAGATGTTCGTAAAATGGCACTAGGAAAGTTTTTTGATATCGAAAAGTGGAAGCAAGCGGTCAAGCCAGAGGAGTGGGCGAAAGTTGTCTATATCTTAAATCGTGGTGGTCGCTTTGAACCTCCAGGAAGCGAATATATCGGAGAGCATATAAAATATAAGTATGGTAATCAAACGAACTTTTATGATGAGATCACGGCTCGTCAAAAGCATTCCTTCACAGGAGAGTTTTATAGTGGAGTACCAATTTTTGAAGAGATTAAAACGTATGATGAGGAAAAATATTCGGCGAACCTCCCATTAGTAATGACAAACTGGAAAGCAAAGCATATCGGTACACACCGAAATATTTCTTCTGCGTGGCTTCGTGAGGTTCGTTCATCAAATCCATTATGGATGAATTCGCTTGATGCGAAAAAACGAGGTTTAAAAAATGGCGATAAAATTAAAATTCGCTCCACCCATTTTGAAGCAGAAGGCGAAGTGTTAGTAACAGAAGGTATTCGTCCAGGAGTTGTAGGTTCGAGCTATAACTTTGGTCATTATGCATACGGTTCAAAGCCTGTTCAAATAAACGGCAATTGGACAGACGCAGCGAAAAGTTATGGTCATACGTCATATGAATTTTCTAAGCCGAAAAAAGAAACAGGAATGTACGCCAAAAACCGTGATACTGGTTTTTCTGCTAATAACTTATTAAGTGCTGACCCCATTTTAGAAAACAACGGAATGTTTGATCCGATTGGTGGTTCGGCAGCACAACTTTATACAAAAGTTGAGGTGAAAAAGCTTTGAATAAAATAGAACGAACAGTACAATTAACCGATTTTTTCGTGGCAAGAGGAAATACGTATACACTTCTTGCAAATCTATTTTTAGGTGAATTTGAAGAAGTTAAAAGGAGTTTAGCTTCTGTTTCTTTAGAGAAAATTGGTGAAATTGATGATCTTGTTCTGTTAATCAATGATCTGAAGGAAGCGCCATTGGATGAATTGAAAGTTCAGCACGACAATTTGTTTGTTGTTCCAGCGAGCTTTTTCGTTCCACCTTTTTCTGCGCATCATTTATCGTTTCGAGATGAAGAAGAGGAAGAAGAATACTTTCATAAAATTAACCATTACTATCGAACGTTTGGTTTTTCCGTTCCGTTTGAACGTTTTGAACGCGTTGACCATATTGGGTATTTACTAGCGTTTACCGCTTATGTAAATGAGGCAACGCTAGCTTTAATCGAAGAAGGGGACGAAGAAAATTTTAAGCAATCGATGCACTTCCAAAGAGCGTTCCTTAACCATCATGTTCAATCGTGGATTGGTACTTTAGAAAAGGAAGTTTCACTCAAGTTAAACCGTGGCTTGCTTTTAAATGCAGTGCGTTATCTTCACCAATTTATTGA
>SKSA01000359.1 GCA_007118195.1 Anaerobacillus sp.
AGTAACACTCTTAATTTGTATCCAATTCGTCTTCCTCGTCCATAAACTGTTCAAACGCCACAGAGACTTTGTCAAACTCTTCATCGCTATCAATCGCTGAAAAAGTACTATCCTCATCTACCTTTAAAAAGAAAACATCAATATCTTGGTCATTTTCTTCTTTTAAGTCTTCAACAAAGCTCACCGCAACATATTCAGTCTCTTCTAGTGTCATATTCGCTAACACTTCAACTTCCTGTTCCTCGTTGTTTTCATCACTGATGGTGAAAACTTCACCAATTTCTATCTTCTCCATTCTAGCAACTCCAATCGTTTTTTATAAAAAAAGTTTAATTAAAGCTGGTACTTATTCCAACTCATCTATTTATTATCCTCGGTTAACTCGAAAATTAAACTAGCCCGCGCTAATTACTTTGGAGTTTTTTTATAAAATAACTTTCTTTTGCTGCTCCTTAACTTTTGCCTTAATATTTTTAGAAACGGTCCAGCTTGAATTGTTAAGAATCGATCAGCAGATCACTTGGGCAAAAACGAGTGAAAATGAGATGGATATAGAAAGGCTAAAAAAGCATATTTTTAACACGTAACCTCGTATAGTTTCTACTCATAAAATCACTCCAAAAATTTTATTCATAAAAATCCGTAAATGGTGACATTTGAATAGTAGCTAAAGACAGTCGCCAATCAATGGCGGCTGTTTATACTTTAATGACTTCATTATTCAATATTTGCGCTATTAAACATCTTTTTATAGTACACGCAACTACATATAGTTTGATAGGGCTCAATAACGACTATTTTCACTTCCTTCCCCTTACTTCTTCGACATACTCAAACAAATCTCAAGGATAGCAATCAAACCTTTACATAAAGCCAATTTTTAAGTAGATAAATGTGGCAAAAAACGAAGTGAATGTTGTATAATGTGTAAAAGAATGTGATAAATAAATAGTTTTATCAACTATGAAGTGACTTATGCTCAGAACTTGCTATGATTATCCCAAAATAATAGACGTTAAAAACGTATATTCAAAACGACCATCACTAAGCAACGTCACCAAGCTACTGACCTCATTCACATCACGGAATACATCTTCGAGAATACTCCATGCTGCTTTGCGTCTCCTAGTAATGCTTCGAAGCATTACTAGGAGACGCAGGAGCATGCCCTTTTAACATGTAAAAGTGAGTTTTTTCCATTCCAACTTACCAACTAACAAACTGTCCAACTATTTTAAATACAAAAGGAGTTGTTTTCTTACGATGAATTTGAAGAAGATTTTTATTTTACTATTATTTGTTTTCATTAGTATATTAGTAGTTTCGGGATGTACAAATGATCAGTCTAAGCATGAAGGCGAGAACGAGGTCATCGATGAAGAAGAGAAAGAAGTAGGCGACGTAGAAGATAGGGAGGCAATGGCTGAAGAGGGGAATCGCTTTGAAGCCGGAACTTTTCAAAACCCTGAAACTTGTGGGGGGTGTCATACCGATATACATAGTGCTTGGTCTGGGAGTATGCATAGGTACGCCTGGGAAAATGATCTATATCAAGCCGATTATTTAGCGGCAAGCCATGAGACAGATGGATTTACTGATGTTTTTTGTGCGGAGTGTCATACTCCAGTGTCAGTACGAACAGGTCAACTACCACCTGCGGATGGTAGTCTCATTGATGATACTTCTAAAATGGGCGTTTCTTGTGATTATTGCCATACCGTTTCAGAAGTAATAGAGCCGGTGAATGTTCAAACAGTTTCAGAGCCGGGAGATGTAAAACAAGGTCCTCGTGGAGATGGCGATTCTCCTGTACATGAAGTAGAGTTTTCCGAAGTAGTGACAGACGCATCATTTTGCGGATCTTGTCACAATGTTGACCATCCTACGAGTGGTGTAGCTGTCATTGACACTTACACGGATTGGAAAGAAGGGCCGTATGCAGCCGAGGGCATTCGTTGTCAGGATTGTCATATGTCACCGACTCCTGGAGTGGCTAAAAACCCAGGCAAGTCAGCTGTGATGGGAGAAGAAAGAGATCACATCGCTACTCACTATTTTCCTGGGGGGAGTGCTTTCTTCCATGAACGTCAAGGAGACGACACCCATGCCGAAATGTCGAGACAAATGCTTGAGGCAGCAGCTACATTAGAAGCAGCAGCTAGTAAAACAGGCGACGGTCTAGAACTAATTACTAGAGTTACGAACGTTGGTGCTGGCCATAAAATTCCGACAGGTGTCACCTATATTCGAAAAATGTGGTTAGAAGTCACCGTAACGGATGAGTCAGGCCAAGAGTTATTTTCTTCGGGACACATCGTTGATGGGAACCATGTCGATGAGGACGCAGTTTTTTACAGAGTCTTATTTAAAGATGCTGATGATAACTTGACGAACAAAAGCTGGAGAGCCGAAGATATCGGTTATGACCGCCGTATCGCTCCTAAAGAAACGGATGAAGAAACGTATGTAATCCCAGTTGAAGAGGAAAACGTAAACATTACTGTTCGACTCATGTATCGCTCTTATAGCCAAGAATCTATTGATGAAAGTGGATTCGAAAATTTGCAAGTGCCAAGTATAGAAATGGCTAGAACAGAGTTGCAGGTAAATTAGTCTATATTAGCGGCTGAATCATTTAGATTCAGCCGCTTTTGAACGGCTCCAATGAATGTAATACTACCAGTCGATAAAATGATGTTGAAGGTTCGTCTGAGAAGGAGGAAATACATATATTGCAGGTCTTTCTATGGGAGGTTACGGTGCTATTAGGAATGGCTTAAAATACCATCATACATTTGGATGTATAGCAGGTCTTTCTTCAGCCTTGATTACATGAGTTGAAATCGCTCATCTTTTTTTATTGTTGTAAAAAATTTAGATCTAAGAACTAATTGCTGGACATAATTTAGTATAAGAAGGAAGAAGGAGGGATTTAAATGCCTATTACAGGTAAGGACATGGAAGAATTAAAAGATCACCTAAAAAATAATTGGCGGCTAGATGACGGACGTTATATAGTTTTTGTTGAAGATGTGAATATAAGTACAGTTTCTGATGGCAAGAGACCGCTTTGTTGGGAACTTAAAATTGTTAATTCAGGTCGAAAGTTACAAAAGTTTCATTGGGTTGAGAAAGCCGGTGGTGTTGGGATTTTAATCACCGATTTAGAAAACTTAGGCATGAGACAAATTACACCAGAGAATGCCATAAATGCTTGTAATAGTTTAATTGGGACAAAAATTGAAATTAGTGTAGAATACAACGGAGAATACCAAAACATTCATTTTTTAAGGAAAGTTAATTAGTCGTTGATGTCATCTGTCGTGATTACGATTTCAGACGGAATTTCTTTACCAAAAAACATACCATCCTACTTCATCGCAGCCCTTTATCGTGATCTTACGATAAAAAACCCCGCATATATCGAAGCAAAGAAATTTCAGAGAAGTACCAAATCTATCCCTAAACATATAAAGCTTTTTAAAGAAACCAAAGAGGCGATTTGTCTTCCGAGAGGATATTTATTTCTTTTAATTAAAAGATTGAAAGAAGAAAAGATAGCTTATAAGTTTATAAATGAGACGATTTCTTCGGATGTTGATTATCCAGAAATGAATGGTAGCCTTAGACCTTATCAGAATGAAGCGATTTTAAAGGCGTATAAATATCGACAAGGAGTCATCATTAGTCCTTGTGGGTCTGGTAAAACTGTAATGGGCATCTTTTTTTTAGCGATGACTGGTCAAAAAACATTATGGATCACGCATACGAAAGATTTGATGTACCAAACGATCGAACAAATTGAAAAATTTCTTTCGATTCCGTCTAGAGAAATCGGGAAAATTGGTGATGGAAAAAAAGTGATTGGTGAAAAGATCACTGTTGGTCTCGTGCAAAGCTTAGTAAAATATAATAAAGACATCTTAAGAGAAGAGTTTGGTGCGATTATTATAGATGAAGCACATAGAGTTCCTAGTAAAACATTTAAAGATGTCGTCGAAATATCAAGAGCGAAGTTTCGGCTAGGGCTGACAGCAACGCCGAAAAGAAAAGATGGTTTAGAGCCGATCCTTTATCACGTTGTCGGCCAAACCGTTTTTGAAATTACAGAGGAAGATTTAATCAAAGAAAATCGAATTTTAATTCCAAAAGTGACGAAAATTTTCACGAATTTCCGCTCGAAACGAACTGATTTCCAGGGACTTATGAAACAACTAATTACTTGCCGAGAACGCAATCAATTAATTGTCCAATCCATTAAAGATACTTTGGGTAATTCCGAAGTAGCTTTGTTATTATCAAATCGAGTAGAGCATTGTCATACGATTGCAAAACTGCTGAACAAAGAGGTGCGGCCTTTAAAAATTGCTGTGTTAACTGGAAAAGTGAGTAAAGACGATAGGGAAAGGGTGATTGAACAAGCACGTAACAATGAGATAAATCTCATTATTGCTACTCAATTGGCCGACGAAGGATTAGACATTCCAAACTTAAATAAGCTGTATTTAGCCACTCCATCAAAATCTAAAGCAAAAGTGAAGCAGCAGCTCGGTAGAATTATGAGAAATGTCCATGCAAAGCAAACGCCCATCGTCTATGATTTTGTAGATGTTCAAGTACCGATTTTTAGACGGCACGGAAACATACGAACCATTGTTTATCATGAGCTTAGATGTGAAATTCATTAATAATAAATTAATTCTGCATATTTTTAAACAAAGGTCTCAAAGGCGACATTGAGACCTTTGTTTGTTGTGACCTAGACAATACTTTATAAATGGGGCGCTAGTCACTGGTAACGCTGGAGAGCAGATCGTAGCAGGGGTTCTTACGTCTTACGGATATTTTGAATGTCCGAGAAAGTTGAGCAAATGCGGTTAGTAAAGGAGCTTACGGACATTTGACCTTTAATTTGCGTAACAAGGCCCATTTTGAAAGGTCTGGTACGTTCCCCACGGCCACGGTTTTCACTTGCTTTTTCAACTAACTTTTTTGTTGACAGGTGTTATCCTCATACGTTATATTATGTAAGTAGTCACTTACATACACAAACTGTGAATTTTGTAAAAGTAAGGGCTGTCGGCTTATATTTGAACGAACAAAACCTTTTTACAGGCTTTGTATCAAACTTTTACAAGTGAAGTCGTGGTATGTAAGTATAAATCTAGCAAGCAAATAGGTGGGGGTTGTTAATGGTTATTTTTTATAACAATAATGTAAGTAAGTACTTACAAAGAAAGAGATTACCTAACGAGTTTTGAGGGCAGGTGTTATATTTATTAACAAAGATGTAAGTAAGTACTTACATTACTGGATGATTAATGAAAATTAATGACAAAGAAAAAGGTCGTTTCGGTTTTGTTTTTTATTTTTAAACTATATGTAAGTAAGTACTTACATCGAACTAAGAGAAGAAGTTAGCTGAGGGGTGGATATTAATGAAAAGTTTGTTGACGCGTTGGTTAGTTCGTAGGCCTATGAAAAGTGTGTTTTTGTCGTTTTTAATAATAGTGGCGCTTTTAACAGGGGTCCGATTTATTGAGATGGCGACAGGGAATGAGACGTTGGTCGAAACAGATACTGAAATATATCAAAATAATGAGATGTTAGGAGAAGAGTTTGGGGGCGAGTCGATCATCATCTTGTTTGAAGCGGATGATCAAGAATCGTTAATGTCAGTGGAAACTTTTGAAGTAATGGAGACGTTCACGGCATATGGGAGAGAGCACAATGATGTCATTCATAGCGTAATTAGTCCGTATACGTTATTAGAACAAATGATTGAGAAACAAGCTGAAACGATGGAAACAGGTATTTCGGATGTGTCGTCAAGTTTTAATAACCTTGTTGGCCAAATGAACGTTCCCGCTGAACAAGGAGAGGAATTTCATATATTAGGTGGTCAGTTGGAGCAGCTTGTCAGGGGCAGCGATTTATTTCATGAAGGTTTGCCATCAGGTCAAGAGTCGCTCGATCGTCTCTTATATGAGGAGGAAGGAAGCGGGAAGCTCAGGAATGGATTTTCCGAGATGCTCATTGATGACCGCTTTACGACAATGATGATCACTTTTCGTGGTGGCGTGTCAGATGACGATAAGGGTGATATCGTTGAGGGGCTACGCGAAACGTTTAACGAGCGGAAATACCCGGGGTTGAACGTGATTATTTCAGGGAAACCGGTGCTTGATAATGATATTAGGGAGTCGATGCAAGAAAGTATTCAACAAATGTTGGCACTATCGGCTGTGTTTATGGTCATCATATTGTTTGTCGTTTTTCCGGTAAGCTGGCGATTGTTACCACTTGCGATTATTTTTGTGGCACTACTCGGGACAGTTGGTTTAATGGGGTGGCTGAACATTCCAATTACGATGGTATCGATGGCTGTGTTTCCGATTTTGATTGGGTTAGGAATTGATTATGCGATCCAATTTCAAAGCCGTTATACCGAAGAAATGA
>SKSA01000273.1 GCA_007118195.1 Anaerobacillus sp.
AGCTTCGACAATATCAAGCTATCGTATTAACCTATAAAATAAGGTGCATTGTGTGTATTAAGTGTATTACTTTAAGTAGTACAGATTAATTATAACTTATTTGGTGATTTTTACAAGTACTTTGTGTATGTAAATTTCCGGACGAGTTTTCGAGTGAGCCTCTAAAGCTCGTAGAGATTTACAGCGAAGCGAGAGAACTCGTCCGGAATTTGCATCTTAGATGGTGATGGGTAATCGTCATGGTCGTTTTGTATGAAAAAAGCAAAATGACGGGCGAGTTTCCTGAATGATCTCTTTACTGCAGTTAAATACTAATTTAAGAAGGAGATGATAACTGATGCAAAACGAAGTGGTTAAAGAACTAAACGAATTTTTAAAAGGACAATATATGGGGATCCATTCGTATGAACAGTACATACAAAAATTAGAAGATGCTACGATAAAAAGGCAGTTTCAAGAAATTCAGCAAGGTCATAAAGAGCACGCGATGAAAGTGGCCAAGCGAATTCAAAATCTTGGTGGTGAACCTGTGGATGATGAAGGGCTGATTAAATCTGCTCAAGGTTTTATTAATCAATTAAATTTACCTGATACGACTGAAGGGTTAATCAAAGGTGCGATCAAAGGAGAAACTCTCGGGATTGAAATGTCCGAGCGATTCGTTCGTGGTGATTTAGATGAGGAGAGTCTAGAGCTAATAAATGAAATTTTGGATCACGACCGACAGCATACTAATTTATTAAAGCGATTATTGCATTAATTATGCACCAGTTTACGCTTCACCCCCCTTTCTAAATTTAATGAATCAGGAATGGGAAAAGCCCCTTAACTCATACGTTTAGAAGAGGTGAAGCCGATGCTGCGTTTTTTGTTAATAATGTACGTGTTAAAAAAGACGAAAATCATTAAGAAAAAATTTGTTTTTTTTATAGATATTTAAAAGTCCCTTATTTTCAATCGACACTTTTGTCATGAAAAAGGGATTTTTTTCGTTACGAAAATTATGAGTGTAAAAAGCTTTCAGCTTGGCGATGACCTCAAAAGCTAATACTACTCTAATAAAAGAGCACGGATTATATTCCATCTGCGCCTGTTAACTCATGCTTACTTTTTACATTTAAAATAATTTTCCTAATTAAAAACCCTACGGTAAGACCAGGAATGACAAACAACATTGGTAAAAATACAGGTCCAAAAAGTATTCCAAAAACTTTTAAGCGAGCCGAATACATAAGTCCAACTGTGACGAAGTATGCACTGAAGGCAAATGGCAAATATATATAGCTTTCCGGTGGATCGTTTGCATCACGGTAGGCGTCCCAAATAGCAAAAAAATATAAACACGGATAAAACATGAGCCACTGGTAGTTCGTTACTTCAATCGCTCCAATGATATTCCCGTTAAACGATTGAAGAATCGCATAATTAAAATGACTCATCACATTAACAACAAACTCTAAGAAAATTAGTAGTAATCCTTTAAAGTATTTTTTATTAATGAACTGACCGAATCCCGGTAAGGCAATGCTCCATAGTAACGCTTCGTAGTTTCTTCTAGGTTGTACAAACTTTTCCATAGAACAGCCCCACCTTATTCAGGATTCACATTTGAAAGCTTTTGTCGATCGGCACTTGTTGGTGGCTCTTCTAACCAACCATTTTCAATCATTAAATTCATGCCATCATTGGCATATTTTCCGATTGACGCCGAAATAGCGGCAAATTTTAATGAAATATCGTGTCTCATCACTTGTGAAAGTGCGCTTCCGATATTTTCTATCGCAGAAGCAGTAGCTAACCCTGCATGATAAAGCATAAGTTTGTTTGAAAACGGTGGTGTTGTCGAATCACTAATATGAACATCAAGTAAATTTGAAATAGAAAGATTATTACTTATCATAATTTCATTTAACTCTTTGATTTGATCGCCTGCTAGCATTGCTCCTTGGCGAAAATAACTAATTAACTCTTTAGACGGAGTTACTTGAGCAAACGCTACCATTAATGCTTTACCTAAAACATTTGTGTTAAGATTCGTTTGCACATGCTTAATTTCCAAGCCTGTTAAAGGTCGCGTTTTCCCTGTGATCATCGAAATAAACGATTTTTTTTCCACAAAGTCACTTTTCTTCGGGTAAGGAATTGTTGGGGGGACAAAATCAACCCCTTTAAAAAGTAAAAGTTTTACCGCTTTTTCATTCGTTTCCACTGTATCTTCTAAACAGCCTTTGAAATAATCAATCACATCTTGTCGCGTGGCCATGGAAAACGCACTCCCATACAAGCTAAGTCCTGCTCTAGACATTTGCCTAATGTAAAATAACATAAACGTATCACTAAATAAACGTGGTACATTACGATGTATATCTTCTTCACCAAACCCTCTAGGCATTGGAATTGCTTCTTTCATGTACATCTCTTTTATTGCTTGAACATGTTTTTCAGCCATTGATTTTGCCAAGAGTATAAATTGTTTTATATCTTCATCTTCAACAACTTCTAAAAAATGTTCAAAAACACAAATGCTCATCGTATCACCAAGGTAATTGGCAAATAAGTCTCCTAACTCAGAAGCTGTTAGCATTTTATGCATTTGATGCTTTGGAACCTCTTCTCTACTTGAAAATTCCATATAACTTTTCCTCCTAAATATAATGACAAACATAGTGTGAGTTAAAAGAAATGGTTTTATTACAGTTTTCGTTAACGATTTACATTTTAAGGAAAATAGACCTATAAACTGTTCGATCAACATTTTTTCATTGTAAGAAGCGGCATTCCATTACCAATTGATATATGTAAATGATGTCCGTTAACCTAACTTCTTTTCGATTTTCACGTTAATCTTTGATAAACTATTGGAAAATTGGTATTGGAAAGGCTGGGTTCGATGATTTTTCATGTTACATACTTTTCAGGGGGCTTGAAGGTAAACGGCTACTTAGCTTTGCCTAACGATCTTAAAGTTTCACTTCCACAACTAAGGAACTATTTTACTGGAAGCGTTGATCAATTCGCGTATTCGATTATTCCTCAGACGAAACCGTTAGAAGAAGAGAAACTCCCTGGCTTTATTTATTGCCGTGGTGGGATTGGACGCTTTGGGCGAGTAAAAATGAATTGGATCGAAAAATTTGCTAGTTACGGTTATGTCGTATTCGCTCCTTGTTATCGTGGTAATGAAGGAAGCGAAGGACGTGATGAGTTTGGTGGACGTGACCGGGAAGATGTTTTTTCAGCGTTGCGAATAATGAAAGGTCTTCCTTTTGTCAACCAAGAAAAAATTTCAATTATGGGGTTTTCACGTGGTTCAATCAATGCTACGCAAGCGGCAATAACAATGGCTAATATCAACAAACTAGTCGTTTGGAGTGGTGTGTCGGATTTGATAAAAACGTATGACGAACGTGTTGATTTGCGGAGAATGTTTAAGCGAGTAATCGGTGGAACTCCTCGTAAGTTGCCTCATTCTTATGAAGAAAGATCTCCGATCCATATGGTTCACCAAATCCAGTGCCCGACGTTAGTTATCCACGGCACAAAAGATGAACAAGTACTTGTTCATCACGGCGAAAACATGTTTAAAAAACTAAAAGAGTTTGGAAAAGATGTATCCTATCATCGTTACGAGGGCTACGGTCACCATTTTCCAGCCTGGGTTCATGATCAAGCCGTTAAAAAAATGTTTCAATGGATCGAATCCCAATAAATCTTCATAATTTTTCATTACGCTCAAATACTAGTGAAAACAGATTTCCTTGTCAAGTTTGCTATTCCATTTCACGTTTTCATGTTT
This sequence comes from Anaerobacillus sp., assembly GCA_007118195.1. Lineage (GTDB taxonomy): Bacteria > Bacillota > Bacilli > Bacillales > Anaerobacillaceae > Anaerobacillus. Next base: position 3,797 of record SKSA01000273.1, read on the forward strand.
GTTGTTGCAAAAGGAATACGCGCTTTAGTTTATGCAAGAGATAAGGGTATCCCATAAGTGTCAGTTTTCCAGAGATGGATACTAAATACAGACATGTTTATTATCATTCGTCCGTACTTAGTGCCTAATAGTGACTGACATTTTGCTATGGGACACCCTTTTCTGTGTTCTTTTCTAAAAATAATAAATTTTACTTTTCCGCTATTGATTCGTGGAATGCGAATGAATCTTTTGGAGCCTTGGAAACGTTTTTTAATGAGATCAAAATAACCTCGTGAGCATCGGACCTCCGATGACGTCCAAAGAACATGCAAAGCAATGAACTTTTATGTGTAAAAAAACTTTTATTGTAAAAGCTATTTAATAATTATTCATTGGGAGGAGTAAAGGCGATGCTCTGGCAAACCAAAACAAAACATAAAAAAGAATATACGATTTTAATTTCGTCTTGGCTCATCGGAATCGTTTTATTAATCACTTACATTCCACGAAACAAAGTGAAACAGTCAATGGTCGGCTTTCTCTTCCACCAAGTTTTAACGTGGCTTTTCGGATTGTTAGTGGTAGAAAAAGGCTTAATAAAATACCCCGTGCGATTATTCAAGAAAGCTCACAAAACAAGTTTTACGTTTGAATATTTTGTTTTCCCAGCACTTAGTGCTCTCTTTAATGTTCGTTTTCCTGAAAAAGTAAATTGGTTTTACAAAGCCGTTTACTATTTTTGTTACCCGACCATTATAACGCTATTAGAAGTTTATGCTGAAAAGAGAACAAAGCTAATTGAATATATTAAGTGGAATTCAATATACAGCTTTATTACGATGTTTTTAAGTTTTTATGTGTCAAGACGATTCTACCTCTGGTTTTTTCCACAAGAGGAAAGCGATGCTGACGTAGATTTAAAATGTTAATTTTCATCTAAAGCACCCTGTCCCTATTTTGGGCGACGATATATAATAAACATGTATATTAAAGTTCCTTGGGAGGGGTTAAAGTGAAAAAATTAATGTTTATTCAAACCGGAATGGGAGCCGATCTTCATGGTCAAGATGTCACAAAAGCAGCGATTCGTGCTGTTAAAAATGCGATTCATACGAACTCAATGCCCGGTTTACGATCTGTTTTACCCGAAAATAGCTTAAAAAATATGAAGGTCAACGTTAAGTTGGCTATCCCTTGTGAAAAAGAAACGTTAAATGAGGAAGATGTAAAGGCCGCCTTACCATTTGGGCAAGTCTCAATTGAAGTGATGGATGGCGGAATGGCAACGACTAGTGGTGTTGTTATTGAGGAAAAAGGTGATAAAAACGACTTAATGTACATCGTTATCGCCGCTGTAGAGGTCGGATATTAATTTTCTGACGATCATCACGGGGCTGTCTCATAAGTGTCTGACACCATGCAGAACTTTACTAAATATAGACGTATAAATTTATGTATCCGTCTATATCTGGTGACTAACGGTGTCTGACACTTACTTTTGGGACAGACTCGTGTTGAAGTGACCATTACGCAGTGTTTTACCATAAAACGGAAAAACACTGCGTATTGATGCGATCGTTTTGTAATATTTTACCAATAAATGGTGTTTCCAAGCTATTGAAGCATTCATTACGCCCCGTTTTTCTATTCACCTCAAAAACATCTTTATTTTTTTCAAACCGTCTTTTACGTTCGGATAGCGGAACGGTAGATCAAACTTTGTCGTTTGCTTTAAAACGCTTTTTTGGTGGGAAAACGTGTCAAAGCTCCCTTTGCCATGGTAAGCTCCAATCCCACTTGAACCGACGCCACCGAATGGTAAATATGGTGAGGTGATATGGTAAACCGTGTCGTTAATGCACCCACCACCAAAAGAAATTTGCTGAATAATGTTTTGCTGAACCGCCTCTTTTTCGGAAAAAACATATAAAGCTAAAGGATTTGGTCTCACTTGAATTTCTCCGATCACCTCATCTAAATTTTCATATGTAAGAACAGGTAAAATCGGTCCAAAAATTTCGTCTTCCATCACCTCGTGATCCCATGTGATATTTGTAAGTACTGTTGGCTCGATCATTAATTTTTCACGATCTGCATTGCCACCTACGTATGTCGTTCCGTTTTGTAAAAACGATTGCAGGCGGTCAAAATGTTGTTCGCTAACGATGCGAGTCATTTTTTCCAGTTCGGCAAACATTTCCTTGATAGCTTCTTTAAAAAGTTGTAAAAAACGGTCTGCGATATTTTCATGGACGTATAAATAATCAGGCGCGACACATGTTTGTCCGGCATTCATATATTTTCCCCATGCAATTCGTTTTGCAGCAAGCTTTAAATTTGCATCTTCATGAACGATACACGGACTTTTGCCGCCTAACTCAAGAGTTACTGGCGTTAAGTTTTTCGCGGCCGCTTCCATCACGACTTTCCCGACTCGGACACTTCCCGTAAAAAAGATGTAATCAAATGATTGTTTAAGTAGTGCTTGACTTGTTTCAACGGCACCTTCGACAATTGAAATGTACTCTTCTAGAAATGTCTCTTGAATTAGCTTTGCAAGAACTTTCGACGTTTTTGGCGTTAGTTCTGAAGGCTTTAAGATCGCACAATTTCCTGCAGCAATTGCGCCAATGA
>SKSA01000014.1 GCA_007118195.1 Anaerobacillus sp.
AACCAACCAACTCTTTATTTACCAACCACGCTCATACGGTTTGGGAGCTTCTAGCGGATCATTAATTTCATTAGCGAATGCTCTAGCTAAATAAGGATCACGTAAAAATGGTCGTGCAATAAAGATGAGGTCTGCACGTTCGTTTCGTAAGATTTCTTCTGCCTGGTTGGCGGTCGTAATGAGCCCAACGGCACCTGTTGGTATTTCAGCTTTCTCTCGAATTGTTTCTGCGTACCGAACTTGGTAACCTGGATAAACATCCATTGTAGCTGGAACAACAGCTCCTGAACTGCAATCTATAAGGTCAACACCTTGTGCTTTCATTTTTTCGGCATAGTCAACAAATACGTCAAGACTATTACCACCTTCAGCATATTCATTTGCTGAAATTCGCACGAATAATGGCCCTTCCCACACATTTTTAACCTCTGCGATTGTTCGCTTTAAAAACTCATAACGCTTTTCGGGATTACCACCGAAAGTATCCTTACGTTTATTCGTTAAAGGCGATAGAAATTCATTAATTAAGTAGCCGTGAGCACCGTGAATTTCGATGACATCAAAACCAGCTTTCTTAGCCCGAAGAGCACCTTTTTTAAATGCTTCAATGGTTTCTAACACTTGGTCTTCAGTCATCTCCTCAGGTGTTTTCATTTTTTCGTTAAAAGGAATTGCTGACGGTGCTACAATTGGCCCGTCAACCATTGCTTTTCTTCCTGCATGACCAAGTTGGATTCCGATCTTCCCACCAAGTTCATGAACATGATCGACTAGGCGCTTTAAACCTTCGATATGGCCGTCATCCCATATTCCAAGGTCTTGTTCGGAAATCCTCCCTTGGGGACTGACAGCAGTGGCCTCGATAATAATTAAACCGACTTGACCAATTGCACGGCTGCCGTAATGTGTGACATGCCAATCAGTAACGTGTCCATCTTTATTATGTGACATATACATACACATCGGTGCCATAACTAGGCGATTTTTTAAAGTAAGATTTTTAAGTTCATATGGTGAAAAAAGTAGTGAAGACATTTAATTTAACCTCCTTATTATTTGTGTTAATAATAAATGTCGGCTGATTGCTTGAAAAAGCATTTATTTTCGACAGAGATAACAGATCAGTGAAGGTAATCAGACGACATTTACATACTAGATAAAAGAAGAAACTTCTAATTGTTTCGAATATCAAAATAATACTTTTACTTTACCATAAATAATGGAAGATGTCAGAAGATCACTAATTAAAATGTTGTTTTTAATTCATACTAAGACTAGGTTCAAATGAAAAGGAGCGATCTTAATGAATCATTTAAAGTCTGTGGTAATGAAGTTTTTGGTATACAGTATTATTATTTTATTCGTGTTACTTTTTTATGGGTTCTCAATTCCTTCATTACTTTTACTTTCTGCATTTTTATCAGTAGTCACTTATGTACTGGGAGATTTGTTTGTTTTGCCTTTAAGGGGGAATTGGTTTGCAACGGTAATTGATGGTGTTTTAGTTTTTCTCGGAGTTTTAATATGGACAATCCCTAATTATGGATTTTATTTTTCTTTACTTGCTGGAGCGCTATTTATTGCTGTAATAACAGCGGTATGTGAATGGTTTTTACACATTTATGTGATCGGAAGAGAAATAAGAGACAGAGATAGGGAGCCGATTTATGAATAGAAAAAATAAAATCACAGTTGGGCACTTGCTTGACTGTGATTGAAAAGGACTATCCTTTTAAAGGCTAAAATGTAATTTAAAGTTTTACAAAGTGAATTAAGATTTCTTCTGAAACATCTCTTGGTTTAAGTAAACGAGTAAAGAGCGACGTGTTAATATTCCTTCAAAAGAATCATCATCATCGGTCATACAAATAAACGGGTTGTTTATCGACACTGCTAAGGCTTTTGGGAATGTGTCGCTCATTTTCATTGTTGCGACTTTAGCTTCCATTACATCACTTACTTTAAAGTTATGAAGACGATCGAGTTCGATGCGTTCAAGACCTAATATTGAATCTAAAATTAATGCTTTACTAATAACCCCATGAAGTTTTGAATCTTTATCTAATACAGGGATCGCAGTATAACCGGACTTAACGAGAACTAATAATGCATGTTCTAAACTGTTGTTTTTTTGAACATGAGCAACTTTATCGATAGGGATCATTAAATCTTTTAAGTTTTGATCTAAAAACGTACAGTTTTTTAATGTTTCTCTTATCATTGTTATCACTTTCTTTTCATTTGAATTGTAAATATGTGAATGTCTTTTTCGTGTTTTTGATTGATAAAAGTAAATGTTTGCTTTAAGTAGCAAATACTCTCTTATCTATACTAGGAGTGAATGAATTATTTGTCAACTAACTTAACTAGATATAGCATCTTAGTGGCGCTAATCAATATTATGAAATTCATTAAATTACGATTATTTAAGCTGGATCTTGGAGATAATTTAGAAAAAAACTGTTAGGAGTGGCATAAGTGCATTCAAAACAAACGGTCAAATATATTTGTGAAAAATATCCTTCAGGAAATAATTATTATTATAAACAAGAAATTATTACTCATGACAGTTGGGATAATTTAGATTCGTTAGCATGGTCTGCTCCAAGACCAATTTCAAAAGACACTTACTTAAAGCAGAAGAAGGCGGGGTTTAAAGCAGAAGTGAAGTACATAAATAAACAACCAGCCAAAGTTTTTTGTTTCCTAAAATGATTAGGCTGTCCAAATGTATCGGTCACTTCATGCCCTATCAGCATCGAAATGAAGAACATTGGACAGCCTATTTATTTAAAAAATAAGCCATATATACTTCATCTTGAAATTCTCCGTTTATACAGAGTTGGTCTTTTTGGACTCCTTCGATCACAAAGCCGTATTTTTCGTAAAGCTTTTTAGCAACGACATTTTTCGAAAATACTGTTAAAACAACTTTTTGCAGCTTATGTTGCTCTGCCCAGTCTAACGTATATTCCATCACCCTGCTACCAATTCCTTTTCCTTGCCCCATAGTGGAAAGCCATGTTCGAAAAAGACCAACATGCCGTTTCATTTCTAATTCACCTCGGATGAGACGAGCAATTCCGATAACATGATCTTCTAGTTGAATAACGACATACATATTGTCTTTTTCATTCATCTCATTTATAAATGTAGCTTCTTCATCAATTGTTCGAACTTTTTCCTTTTGAATGAATGTACCTTCGTTCACAATTTCTTTTGCAGTTGCAACAATTTGCGTAGCATCTGAGGCTTTCGCTGGACGGATCGTAACAGTTGATCCGTCCTTTGCTTTAAAGCTCTTCACTAAATCATTATGAAGCATCGTTTTCATTACTCCATCACCTACTCTTGCCAAAAATAATCTGGTTTTTTTTCAATCTTACTTTGTAATATGTGTGAAGCGGGAACGATTTGAACTTTTTTCTTGGCGAATTCCTTCGCTGCTTCTTTCACCCCTTTTACAGTAGCTTCGCCTTTAACACCAACATGACCAATACCAATTCCGTGCCCTTTTCTTTCGGCCACTTTAATAAGTTTATGCATTTGATTATATACGTGTCGGCTTGAGGAAAGTGTATCATCTAAGAAAATATCTCTCATCGCCCACGGTACTCCAAGTTCTTCGGCAAGCTGCGGTATCACGGATTTTGGATTTGTTCCACTATCTATAAAATATAAATTGTTTTCTTTTGCTGTTTCTAAAATGACTCTCATAATGGCTTCATCTTCAACGATGAGGGATCCCATATGGTTATTCATCCCTTTAGCGTAGGGGATACTTTCAATGGCTTCTACAACTCGTTTTTTCACTTCATCTAACGGTAAATCTTTTGTGATAGGCTTAGGACCTAACCATGAGGTTTTTCCTTTTTTCGGTTGTAGTGGGAGATGGATCATGACTTCTAACCCTAAATCGTGGGCTAACTCGGCTTGTTGTTTTGACTGGTCTAAAAAGGGCATTACAGCAACTGTGATTGGAATGTTAGATTCAAAAAAATCATTGACCCCTTTTACTTTTCCCCCAAAATCATCAATGATAATAGCGACTTTCATTTCTTTACTACTACTTTCGGCAGATATGGAAGTTGGAAAAATGACGGTACTTATACAAAAAAGTAATAAAAACAATTTCAATTTCATTATTTTTGCTCCTCCATTATTATGTTCTCTCTCTTAATTTGTCCCATTAAGGCAGTTTTTATCGTAAAGTTTCAGCAAAAAAATTTTAAATGAAATGAGGGTGACTCCTAAGCATATTAATCACCTCAGTTACGCTATTTTAGAAAAGTATGGTGAGTACATTCTAAATAAAGCCATCTGAGGTGATTTTTACTTTGAGTCACCCTCTGTGTATTATTTACGGATATTAAATGCTGCGTTCAACTGACCGCGAAGCATTTTTTCTCTAAGTTCGGCTTGCCGCATTTGTTTTTGTTCCATTTTTCTAATTTCAAACGTCTGCATACCGTCTTCCATTTTATTGGAAATATCTACAAGTCGTTCTACATCTGAAAAGGAGTACTTGCGAGTACCACCTTTAGTACGTTCTGGAAAAACCAACTTTCTCTCTTCGTAATAACGTATTTGTCGCTCTGATAAACCTGTTAATTCGCTGACAACCCCTATCGTTATTACTTTTTTCTCTTTATAAGACAAGTTTATCATCTCCTGTCTGCTAACGCATGCTTCCTTCTGTGGCGTTTTTCGCTTTTCTTATTTTAACTATAACACGATATTTAATCTTGAATGACGGTTGTTGTAAGAAAATCTATCACATTAAATTGTACAATTATTTCCTTGAAAAACGGTAAATCTTAAAAAAATATGTCTTCTATTACTAATTACTCTAAGTAATCGTCCATTTAAACGACTTTTGAAGCATATGAAGGATAAAGCATCAGTTGCAGCTCTAATTGTTAGGTGGTAAAATTTTAAATTATTAATTAATTGGATTCACGGTTCTGAAAAAAAACTACAATTATGAGGTGGCTTAAAAAATATGAAAGTTTGTAAGTTTGGCGGAACGTCTTTAGCGAGTGCAGAACAAATGCAAAAAGTAGCAAATATTGTGATGTCTGATGCTGAAAGAAAAATTGTTGTTGTTTCAGCACCTGGAAAACGTTTTAAAGAAGATACGAAAGTAACGGATTTATTAATTTCTTTAGCTGACAAAGCGCTAGCTAATGGTGATGTAACAGAACGTTTACAGTTAGTGATTAGTCGCTATGAGCAAATTGCTAATGAATTAAAGTTATCGAATGATATCGTTAATATTATTAAAGATGACTTACAATCGAGATTAGCAGCAAAAGAAGATGGAGAGCAACAATTTATTGATTTAATGAAAGCAAGCGGTGAAGATAATAACGCCAAGTTATTTTCCTATTATTTACAATCGTTAGGGGTTGATGCTCAGTATGTTGATCCAAAAGAAGCAGGCTTGTTAGTTAGCAAAGACTATGGAAATGCCCAAGTTTTACCTGAAGCGTATGAACACTTATACGAGCTAAGAAACAGAGAAGGAATATTAATCTTCCCAGGATTTTTTGGCTACACTCCAGAAGGGGAGCTTGTAACATTTTCTAGAGGCGGTTCTGATATTACGGGATCAATTGTAGCATCAGCGGTTGATGCACAACTTTATGAGAATTTTACGGATGTTGATTCTGTTTTTGTTGCTAACCCTAATGTCGTAAAAGACCCTGTTGAAATCGAAGAATTAACCTATCGAGAAATGCGTGAGTTATCATATGCTGGCTTTTCAGTTTTTCATGATGAAGCTTTAATCCCGGCTTTTAAAAAAGGAATTCCGGTATGTGTTAAAAATACGAATAACCCGAAAGCTAAAGGAACAATGATTGTTAATGAACGTAACTATTTAGTAAATCCAGTCAGTGGTATTGCAAGCGAATCAGGATTTAGTACAATATACGTTCGAAAATATTTAATGAACCGTGAAGTCGGCTTTGGTCGCCATCTTTTAGAAATCATAGAAGATGAGGGTTTATCTTATGAGCATATGCCATCAGGAATCGATGATACGTCAATTATTTTAAAGGGTAATCAATTAACACCAGAAATGGAAGAAAGAATTGTAGCTAGAATTAAAGCTGACCTTGATGTTGATGATGTTCATGTCGAGCATGATTTTGCAATGGTGATGATTGTTGGAGAAGGAATGAAAGAAATGGTTGGCATTGCAGCTAAAGCTACAACGGCTTTAGCCAATGTAGGAGTCAACATTTATATGATTAACCAAGGTTCGTCAGAAGTGAGTATTGTATTTGGAATTATCGCTGCGGATGCAGATAAAGCTGTAAGAGAGCTATATAACAATTTCTTTGTTGAAACAAAAAACCCGGTTGCTTAAAACCGGGTTTTTACCTTTTTATTGAGGCAGTATAACGCCTCTACCTTATTTTAATTATGAGGACTTTTCTTTAGACAAATTAATAATTAGCTGCTTTAATTCTTTCACCTCATTTTTTAGCTCAGCCATTTCGTCCACTTTATCAGCTGCATCTGCTTTTTCCACATTGCTGACAATGACCCCAATAAATAAGTTGAATATAACAAAAGTACCAACGAGTACAAATGAAACGAAATAGATCCAAGACCAAGGTAATTCATGGAAAATAGGCCACATGACACCACTAGCCCAAGATTCTAACGTTACGACTTGGAATAAAGTTAACAGCGAAAGTTGAAGAGAACCGAAATATTCAGGTGCAACTTCTTGAAATAACATTGTGCCAGTAACTGCAAAGATATAAAAGATAATACTCATTAGAAGCATAATGTTTCCAAGCGCGGGAATGGTTAGTAGTAATGCATCTACTAGTTTCCGTAAAGATGGCACGACGGAAATGGCGCGAAAAACACGAAGTACTCGTAAAATACGTAATACAGTAATAAAATGGGCACCAATAAAGATGTGCCCTGCAGCAACAATTAAAAAGTCAAACCAATTCCAGCTGCTCTTGAAAAAATCGCTCAGTTTTCTTTCGGCCATCATTCTTAACACTATCTCAACAGTGAAAATCCAGATTAATGCTTTATCTATTAAAAAAAATAATTGTTTATGAGATTGGTATATAGTAGGGTATGTTTCGATACCGACAACAATAGCATTAAATATGATTAAGCTAAGGATGGTTCCTGTAAAATATTTATGTTGGACTAAGTTAAATATCTTTTGCCGAAGACTAGATTGTGTTTTTTTCTGAGACATCATTTTTCCCCCACTTAATAAACTTTTCAAACACTAATTTTAATTCTACTAAATAATTTAACTTGAGGGAACATTTTTTGAAATTTTATAGTAAAACTATTGGCCTTAATGACATCGTGTGGTGTTAATTAGAATTACTTCATGTAGCTTTGCGAAGTTGTGCGAAAAAATATTGCTACTCTTAAAAATAAAAAGGCTTTCCAACAATAGTCGGAAAGCCGTTAGAACACAGCGCTTAGGTGGAATTTTCCTCTCAGCACTTTTCTTTATTTTACAAATGAATATAATTTTCCTAATTCAGTTGAGCGTTCTGCAGCACGTTTAATACATTCGACCATTGCTTCTTGATACTGATAGCTTTCTAATACTTTAAAGCCTGCCTCAGTTGTTCCGCCTGGGCTCATTACTTGTTTGTATAGTGTTTGTGAAGAAAGGTCGGTAGATTTTACTCTTTCTGCTGCGCCTATAAGTACTTGAGCTATTAATTGTTTTGCTAATTTTTCATCTAGACCAATTTCTTTAGCGCCTATTTCCATTGCTTCAATGAGATAATAAATATAGGCAGGACCAGATCCAGATAAACCTGTAATGGCATCTAATTTTTCTTCTTCAACAATAACGACGTCACCTATTGCTTTAAATAGTGCTTTTGATAATGCGACTTGTTCTTGGGTAGCAAAGCTTCCCGGAGCAATAGCAGTAATCGATTCACCAACAGCTGCCGAAGTATTAGGCATCGTTCGAATAATTGGAGCTTCATGTCCGAGTAGACGAGAAATGCATAATATAGATACTCCAGCGAGTACAGAAATCATTACTTGCTTTTTGGTTGTGTAATCTTTAATCTTTTCTACAGTTTCAGCAATATCTTTTGGCTTGATTGCGAAAATAATGATATCCATGTTCGGTAAAACGTCTTGTAAATTTGAAAAAGTTTCAACACCGTATTGTTTTTGTAAAAGGAGAAGTTTTTCTTTGTTACTTCGGTTTGTTACATAAATTTGCTGTGGTTGTAAGATATTTTTGGCTAAAATACCAGAGATCATTGCCTCAGCCATACTTCCGGCTCCGATAAAGGCAACTTTTTTATTGGTTAACATTGATTTTTCAACTCCTTTAGTTGATAAAGGCTTGTGTTATCCTAAATAAATTTTTTTGAAACACTTCTAGTAATCACAGCGTCCTTGTATTACTTTAATAAAGTCTATAGAGGTGTGATTTAAATTATGAGCGAATTTGCCCATTACCTAAAATGATATATTTTGAAGATGTTAAAGCTTCTAACCCCATCGGTCCTCTTGCATGAAGCTTTTGTGTACTTATACCGATTTCTGCACCGAAACCAAACTCAAATCCGTCAGTAAAACGAGTAGAAGCGTTATGGTAAAGTGCTGCTGCATCTACAAAAGTGAAAAATTGCTTTACGTTTTTTTCAGTTTCTGAAATAATCGCTTCTGTGTGTTTTGAACTGTATTTTCGAATGTGTTCAATGCCGTCTTCAAGACTACGGACTACTTTTACGGCTAATGTTAAATTTAAAAACTCTGTTTCCCAATCTTCTTCTGTTGCAGCTGAAATTCTAGAATCTAATTTCTGCGCTGCATCATCACCTCTAAGTTCGACTCCTTGATCGACAAGCGCATCAACGAGACTTGTAAAATGAGATTTTGCCCACTCTTGATGGACAATGACGGTTTCACATGCATTGCAAACGGATGGACGTTGTGTTTTCGCGTTAACGACAATATCAATGGCCATCGTTTCGTTAGCAGTTTCATCAATATAAACGTGGCAGTTCCCAACACCTGTTTCTAAAACAGGAACAGAAGCGTTTTCGACAACCGCTTGAATAAGTTTCGCACCACCTCGTGGAATAAGGACATCTAAATATTCGTTTAACTTAAACATTTTTTCTGCTGTTTCTCTCTTCGTATCCTCAATAAGTTGAACAGCTTCCTTAGGAATGGTGCTTTTCTCGAGTGCTTGATGAATGACGTTAATCAGAGCTTTATTTGAATGTAGCGCAGAGGAACTTCCTCGTAGTAATACAGCGTTACCTGTTTTTAAACATAGACTAGCGGCATCTACGGTTACATTCGGTCGTGCTTCATAAATCATCCCGATAACACCTAAAGGTACGCGAATTTTTTTCAATTCTAATCCGTTAGGACGTTCGGTTTCAAACGTTATTTCACCAATTGGGTCGGTTAGTTCAGTTAGCTGAATAAGTGCAGCGGCCATGTCTTTAATTCTTGTTTCTGTAAGCCTTAAACGGTCTAACAGTCCCTCAGAAAGACCGTTATTTCTCCCTGCTTCAATATCTTTTTGGTTTTCCTTTAATAAAAAATCAATTTCATTGATTAATGTTTCACTGATCAGCTTAAGTGCTAAATTTTTCTCCTCAGTTGAAGTTGCACCTAGCTTTGCTGTGATTTCACTTGCTTTTTTTGCTTTTTTTACTAATTCATTCATCTTTTCTTCCACCTCTCTTAAGAAAATGTAATCCAATGATCTCGGTGAATCGCTTCATCGTAGTGACAGTTTATCGTCTTTTTTGCTTCACTGCTTTCTTTTCCTTTGATCGAACAGAGTTCTTCAGAAGAATAGTTTACTTGGCCTTTTCCAATGGCTTTGCCACGACAACTGACTACTTCAACTACATCCCCTTTTTGAAAAGTTCCAGACACTTCTTTAATGCCAATCGGCAGTAAACTCTTTCCTTTCGTTAACATTGCTGTAACTGCTCCGTCATCGATGACAATTTTTCCACTCGCATTGGAATGAAAGGCAATCCACTGTTTTTTATTTTTCACTACTTTTTTATTTGCAGTTCCAATATACGTGCCATCCCCCTTGCCGAGTAAAATGTCTAACAACTTATCTTCACCTGTTCCTGTCCCGATAAAAACATTGACTCCGAGTGTTGTCGCTGTTTTTGCTGCTTCTATTTTTGAACGCATGCCGCCAGTTCCTAGTTTTGAACCAGTAGTTTTTGCTTGAGTTAATAGCTCATCGTTAATTGCAGGTAAGTAGTGATATTTTTTCGCACCTCGATTTTTACGAGGGTCTTCATCATATAACCCATTAATGTCTGTTAAAATGGTTAAAAAGTCGGCGTGAACGAGTCCACTGACTAAGGCAGAGAGCATATCATTATCGCCAAATGTTAATTCTTCAACAGAGGTTGAATCATTCTCATTAATAATTGGAACAATCCCACGGCAAAGAAGTTCTGATAAAACGGCATAAGCGTTGCTGTATTGCTCTTGGCTTAAAAAGTCATTTCTCGTTAAAAGGAGTTGCGCAACAACGATGTTATGGCGAGCGAATGCTTCTTCGTATCCTTGCATGAGCAGTCCTTGCCCAACAGCTGCGGCTGCTTGTTTTCCGGCAATTGTCACTGGTCTTGTCGGGTAGCCAAGCTTTGTAAAACCAGCGGCAACGGCTCCTGATGAGATCAATATTACTTCATGCCCTTTTTCTTTTAATTTGGCTAAAGCATTAGCATGTTCTAAAAGCTTTTTATTTGAAAGTCCACCTTGTGTGTTCGTTAGTGAACTACTGCCAATTTTCACGACGATTCGTTGCTTACTCATGATAAACCCCTCTTTTATCTAAATTAATGTTAGTAGCACTTTGGCCACAAAATAAAATAAAAAACCTTCCGTCCTTAATAAAAGGACGGAAGGTTAATCCGCGGTACCACCTTAATTGACATCGTTTAGATGTCCTCTTTAACCATTAACGCAGGTAAGACGGTTAGGCTTTGACCTAACAGCTCTAGGGCAGGTTCAATAAGTTTTTTGCGATGGAATCTTTCAGCCGGTGAATTCCACTCTCTTACGCTAAAACGTTTATTTACTAGTCCCTTTCAACGCTTTAATTCGCTAAGTTTTTATAATTATCTGATATTTACTCTTTGCTGTCAATACTTTATGGATATGAATTATAATAAATTTTGATACGAAAGTAAAGAAGGGTTATTATTAACATTTTAAAAGAGGTGAATCAATTGGCTAATCATTTACATAATAAAATCATCGTGATTACTGGGGCATCTAGTGGAATCGGTTTGACATTAGCCCTAGATGTAGCGAAACAAGGTGGAATACCGGTATTGTTGGCTCGTACTACTAGAAAACTCGAAGCAGCTAGTGAGGAAATTTTAAAAACAACAGGAATCGAAGCTCCTTTTTTTACACTTGATGTTGGAGATAATGAAGCAGTCATTAAAACTTTCACACAAATTGTAGAAAAGTATGATAGAATCGATGTTTTAATTAATAATGCAGGATATGCAATTTTTGATGCTTTTATTGACGCAAAAGTTGAGGACGTAAAAGGAATGTTTGATGTGAATGTCTTTGGTTTAATCGCTTGTACGAAAGCCGTTCTTCCGACGATGATTAAGCAGAATAAAGGGCATATTATTAATATTGCTTCACAAGCAGGGAAATTAGCAACTCCAAAATCGAGTATTTATTCTGCGACAAAACACGCCGTTTTGGCAATAACGAATAGCTTACGAATGGAATTAATGGATACAAACATATTTGTCAGTGCTGTAAATCCGGGTCCGATTAAAACACCTTTTTTTGACCGCGCCGATACATCAGGGAATTATAAGAAAAATGTAGAGAAGTTCATGTTAGAGTCTTCTTTTGTGTCAGCAAAAATTATTCAGTTAATGGAACGACCAAAAAGAGAAATGAACTTGCCAGGGTGGATGGGGATTGGGACCACTTTTTATCAACTTTTTCCAAGTATCGTTGAAAAAGTAGCAGGAAAAAAGCTAAATCAAAAATAGCTATAAATGGAGTAGCACACTTTATGAGTGTATACTCCATTTTTTTGATTGGAAACAGAACGTATATTCGTTTATAATGAAGTGTGTGACAGGAATATATGTTCTATTTTGTTTTTGTGTGCGAAAGAGATCGATCATCTTTTCCATATTTGTTGGTGATGGTTCGTCGCAATGTCGGTTTAGTATTGATAATTAGAAAGGCGGAGTATGATGCAAATAGATTATGAAACGCTTCCGAAGCGGACGATATTTTGTATTGATATGAAGAGCTTTTACGCAAGTTGTTCAGCTTTAGCGCTTGGCCTTGATCCGTTAATATGTTATTTGGCGGTAGTTGGTGACACAAATAGAGAGGGGAGTGTCGTTTTAGCGGCAACGCCTCGGTTAAAAGCGGAGTTTGGAATAAAAACAGGAAGTAGGCTTTTTGAAATTCCGAACGACCCCAAAATTAAAATTGTTGATGCCCAAATGTCCAATTACTTACAAGTATCCACAAAATTAACAGAATTTTTCAATCGCTACGTTCCTTTTGAAGCGATTCATACGTATAGCGTTGATGAGAGCTTTCTTGATGTGGAAGGAACAAAACGACTTTGGGGTGATAAATGGTTACTTGCAAAGCGAATAAAAAACGACATGTTTGAACAATTCGGGTTAACATGTTCGGTTGGGATTGGCCCTAATATGCTTCTTTCAAAAGTTTGTCTTGATTTAGAGGCGAAAAAAGAAGGAGTAGCAGAGTGGACATACGCTGATGTTCAGACAAAACTTTGGGATATTTCACCGCTACGAAAGATGTGGGGAATTGGCTTGCGAATGGAAAAACGTTTAAATAAGTTAGGCATTTTTTCGATAGGTCAATTGGCAAATGCACCACTACATTTACTTGAAGAGCATTTTGGTATCATCGGAAATCAGCTTTACTATCATGCCCACGGTGTTGACCTTTCGCAATTAGGAGCACCCATTATGGAGGGGCAAATTAGTTTCGGAAAAAGTCAAATTTTACTTCGAGATTATGAGGATCCAAAGGAAGTCAAGCATGTTATTTTAGAGATGTGTGAAGAAGTAGCGAGGCGCGCTAGATCAGCGAAAAAAGCAGGCCGAACCGTCAGTTTAGGAATTGGTTATAGTAAAGGTGAATTAGGTGGAGGAGGCTTTCATCGATCAGTGACGCTGCAAGGTGCTACTAATATTACATTAGAACTATATCAAGCATGCTTACAATTATTTCATCAACATTATCGGGGCCGAACCGTTCGGAGTATTTCGATCTCACTTTCGAATATCGTTAATGATGATCAAATTCAGTTAAGCTTATTTGAGCCCAATAAACCAAATCGGAGAGAGTTAGGATATGTGATGGATGGTATAAGGGAGAAATATGGTGCAGATAAGCTACTGCGAGCGGTTTCTTATACACAGGCTGGAACGGCTAAACATCGAAGTAAACTTGTTGGTGGGCATAAATCATAAAGAGGTGAAAATATGTTGAAAGATCGCGGTAATATAAAATGGACGGCAATGATGCTTCCTGAACACGTAGCGATGCTTCGAGAATTAAAAGAGCGTGAAAACGATCAAACAAAGCCTTTAATTGACGAACAGCAATCAGAGGAATTTAATGAAATGATCCGTTTATCTTTAGAAACAAAGGCAGAAATTAAGATAACGTATTATAAAGACTTTAATTATAAAAGTGTGAGCGGTGTTATTCGTCATTTTGATATTAGTTTAAATTCATTACAGCTTGTCACAGAGGAGGGCACTAAGGAAAGAATATATCTAGAAAATATTATTGAGGTCAAAAAAACCGACTGAATAATCATTCACCTAGTTCGGAAATTTGTAATATAAATTTCACAAAAAAAATGCTCAAATTAGCTAAAAAAAATGTTATAGTAGGAAGTGCAAAAATTAATTTATAAAAAAATTAGAATAGGAAGTGAAGACGTGATCGTTCAAGATTTAGTCGAAACAAAAGAGTATTTCACTGAGGAGACAAAAGAAGATTTTTTCGTAATTTATGAAAAATTTGAAAACAGTGATTGTAACTGCAAAGGAAATATGTTAGAAGAAATCGAATGTGATGATGAGGAAGTTATTCAGATTCTTCAAGGCAATCCTGAGTGTAGTTGTTCTTTACGAAACATTAAGAGCTATCGCGTTGGGCAACAACTTAAGACGATCGAAGATGTTCTTGCGAAAATTAAAGAAGAGCATAAAGAGATTTTTAAGTAAAGAGATACGAAAAGTAGCAATTAAATAATTTTATATAATAACTAAAATATATACTACGTTTTCACAAATCCTCTCATCTCTGTTGAGAGGATTTCCTTTTTGGGTAAGTTGACAGAAAATATAAAAAAATCACAAACTTATAAAATGAATAAATATAATGAAAAATAAATAAATATAACAAAAAATAAAAACGCTTACACAATTGTGTTATTGCAGAAAAATATAGAAAAGCTATAATTAGTTAGGTGAATAATATGCGTGGGAAATTAGAAAGGAGAATACAATGGTTAAAGTTTTATTTGTTTGTTTAGGTAATATATGCAGGTCGCCAATGGCTGAAGCGATCTTTAGAAAAAAGGTGGTAGAAGCCGGTATGGAAAAAAGTTTTGTTATTGATTCTGCAGGAACTGGAGATTGGCATATCGGAAAACGGCCCCATGACGGTACGTTGAAAATCTTAAAAGACAATAAAGTTGATAGTACTAATATGTTAGCTAGACAAGTAAAGAAAGAAGATTTAAAACAGTTTGATTATATTATTGCGATGGATGCAGAAAACTTAGGAAACTTAAACAAAATGAAAGGAAAAGATAGTGCGGCAGAAGTACGTAGGCTATTAGATTACATTCCTGAAGCGAAAATTGTCGATGTACCGGACCCGTATTTTACAGGTAATTTTGAAGAAGTATACGAGCTTGTAGAAGAAGCTTGTAATGAATTACTGACGTACATAAGGAAAAAACAAAGTTTATAATAGGCAAAAGGCTGATTTGACAGTAGGTGCGCACCTGGCATCCATACTGCGATCAGCCTTTTGTTTTGAAGAATAGGTCTTGATTTTTTAAACTAAGTAGCTTTGCGCTTGATTGAGATAGAGAGCTTCGAGATGCTTGCTTTCCGAAGCTGATCAAGTCGCTTTAGCACACCTTACTGTTTTTCTTGTAATTCATCTACGCTAACCGTCATTTCTTGTTCGGGGTTTTGTCTGGGATAAACACGGGCTGTCCCCTCTTCGGGATTAACGTTTTGAATCCAAATTGATGCTCCGTTATGCTGAACTTCAATATCTTTTGCAGATTCTAAAATTTGTTGTGCGCGATTACTGTTCATATGTAAATTTCCTCCTATTTTAAGTCTATCCATAATATATCAAAATTTCACAAAAATATGCATGTAAAAAAGTATGTCAGAATACATGCTAATCACCTCTAAACAATGAACAGTTAGCACTATGTGTGAATATGTTGGTGTATGGGTAGATACAGCCCATGAATATGAACAACATTCCCTAGGAGGGGTTGATATAGATGTGTGGAATTGCAGGTTGGATTGATTGGAACAAAGATTTACGGAAGGAGGAGAAGAGCGTCGAACAAATGGCTGCTACGTTAAGTAAACGTGGGCCTGATGATTATCGAGTTTGGAGTGCGCCACATGCAGCCTTTGGTCATACAAGATTGGTTGTTGTTGATCCAAAAGGTGGCAAACAGCCGATGACAAAATCGGTAGCAAACAAAACGTATACAATCGCCTATAACGGTGAGTTATACAATACAGAAGATATTCGAAAGGAATTATTGAAACGTGGTCATCAGTTTAACTCCCATTCTGATACAGAAGTTTTGTTAACTTCATTTATTGAGTGGGGACCTAGTTGTGTCGACCGTCTAAATGGGATTTTTGCTTTTGCGATTTGGGACAGTGATAAGCAAGAACTATTTATTACTCGAGATCGGCTAGGTGTAAAGCCGCTTTTTTATCAAGAATTGAATGGTGCGCTCTTATTTGGTTCTGAGTTAAAAGCTATTTTAGTTCATCCAGATGTAAAATCTGAAGTAACAAGAGAAGGCTTGGCGGAAGTGTTTGGTTTAGGTCCTTCAAGAACGCCTGGTCATGGTGTGTTTAATAATATGAAAGAATTACGTCCAGGTTACGCTTTGAACTATAGTAGAAGTGGATTGAAAGTCTATCGTTATTGGCGCTTGGATAGTAAGAAACACGAAGAGAATGTTGAGCAAACAGCGGAAAAAATTCAGTGGTTGCTACAAGATACAGTTGAAAGGCAGTTAGTTGCAGATGTTCCTATCAGTACGTTTCTCTCAGGTGGGGTTGACTCAAGTGCGCTAACTGCCTTTGCAGCAAATTATTTTAAAAAAGAAGGCAGAGGTCCGCTTCATACGTATTCAGTTGATTATATTGATAATGATAAATATTTTAAAGCGAACGATTTTCAACCGAATGCAGACGGACCATGGATTAAAGAGGTTTCTGAGTTTTTAGGGACGAAGCACCACTCGTGTATCATCTCGAATGAAGATTTAGCGGGATATTTGAAAGAAGCAGTACTAGTTCGCGACTTACCGGGCATGGCCGACATCGATTCTTCATTACTTTGGTTTTGTAAGCAAATTAAGAAAGACGTAACCGTAGGCTTGTCAGGGGAATGTGCCGATGAAATTTTTGGTGGTTATCCGTGGTTTCATCGTGAAGATTTAATGAACCGAAATAGTTTTCCGTGGATGGATTCGATTGAAGAGCGGGAAGTGCTTCTTAATAACGAATGGCGTCAAAAACTTCAACTTCAAGATTACGTTATGAGCCGCTATACAGACACGTTAGCTGAAACGCCCCGTCTTGAAGGGGAAAGTGCCGAAGAGGTTCGGCGCAGAGAGTTATTTTATTTAAATATTGTCTGGTTTATGACAACATTACTTGATCGTAAAGACCGAATGAGCATGGGAGCGAGTCTTGAAGTGAGGGTGCCATTTGCCGACCATCGTCTTGTCGAATACGTTTGGAATATTCCATGGGAAATGAAAAACCTTGAGGGGCGAGAAAAAGGGATCTTGCGGAAAGCATTAGAAGGTGTGTTACCAAATAATGTCCTTTATCGTAAAAAGAGCCCGTACCCTAAAACCCATAATCCGTACTACACGAAGGCGGTAAAACAGTGGCTGCAAGACATTGTTGACGATCCGTCCTCTCCATTAATGCAATTTGTAGATAAAAAGAAGGTTAGGGAAATCCTTGCAACAGATGGAGCCGCTTTTAAAAAACCTTGGTTCGGTCAACTCATGACCGGGCCGCAACTAATGGCACATTTGGCGCAGATTGACACGTGGCTCACCGAGTATAAGGTTCAGATAAAGGAATAAAGAATATGTAACCAGTTAAGGGAAATCCTTAGCTGGTTTTCTATTAGCCGTATTTAGTTGTTGTAAATAAATTATTAATTATGTAGAAGGAACACGGTTATATATATTGAATAATTAATAATAGTCACATAGACTAGGCGAACGAAATTTTTCAGGATGTAATAAATCTATTTATTTAAATTTAGACAAACTAGTTTTTTTTCGATAAAATTATGGCTATGGAACATACCAATATAAATTAGTAAGGAGTAGAGAGAATAGAAAAAGTACTTATTTTCGGACATAAAAACCCAGACACTGACACAATTTGCTCAGCAATTGCATACGCAGATTTAAAAGTAAAGTTAGGAATGGATGCTGAACCTGTTCGTTTAGGAGAGGTTAATGGAGAAACTCAGTTTGCCCTAGACTATTTCAAAGCGGAAGCGCCTCGTTTAGTCAGTACCGTTGCAAATGAAGTGAACGGTGTAATTTTAGTTGACCATAACGAACGTCAACAAAGTGTTGATGATATTGATGCGGTTCGTGTGTTAGAAGTCATTGATCATCATCGTATCGCAAATTTTGAGACGAGTGATCCTTTGTATTACCGAGCAGAGCCAGTCGGCTGTACAGCAACCATTTTAAACAAGCTTTATAAAGAAAATGGTATAAAGATTGAAAAAGAAATTGCGGGATTAATGTTATCGGCAATCATTTCTGATTCATTATTATTCAAATCGCCTACATGTACAGAAGAAGATGTAAAGGCAGCTCATGAGTTGGCTGAAATAGCAGGAGTAAATGCAGAAACATACGGTTTAGAAATGCTTAAAGCCGGGGCTAACTTAAGTGATAAAACTGTTCGTGAATTAATTTCTTTAGACGCTAAAGAATTCACTATGGGTAACTATAAGGTTGAAATTGCTCAAGTAAATGCTGTAGATACAAACGATGTATTAACTCGTCAGGCCGAATTGGAAGAGGCGCTTTCTGATGCCATAAAAGAAAAGGAACTCGATTTGTTTTTATTAGTTGTTACAGATATTTTAAATAGTGATTCTGTAGCCCTTGTACTAGGGAATGGAGCGAAAGCAGTAGAAGAAGCTTATAACGTGACATTATCTAACAACACGGCGGTCTTAAAAGGTGTCGTATCTCGTAAAAAACAAATTGTTCCGGTGTTAACAGATATCTTAAATAAAATGTAACAAAAAAACGAAATGTAAAAAAATAAAGAAACGAGCTGAGTCATGTGACCTGCTCGTTTTTTTATCGTTTAGGTATTTTGATGAGGTATTTACATTTAATTTCCATTAATAATTTTGTATGAAATAGAAAAAATACGTAATAACAAAGAAAGGAGGCTTTAACAACTAATGAACAAAAGAATCATCCTGTCTTTAATGTGTATATACTTACTAATACTTGCCGGGTGTGGAGTCGGTGGACTTGGGACAAGGGATATGAATCATCAGCTTGGTAGAGAATACCAGGCGACAGAACCGGAAATGGCAAACCCTAATCCATATGCTACGATATCAAGTGAAAGTACGAGTGTACCGAGTGATCAATTTCCGCATACAAAAGCAATTGAAATTCAAAAAGCAAAATATAAGTTTGTTGTCGATGATGGGCAGGGGCACCATCATAATATTGAATTTCAACTACCTGAGGGTGTAACGCCTGGTCAAGAGGGTCCGGTAGATGGACAACCGACACCTACAGAGCCAAAGAGAGCAGATGAGCAATCGCAACCTCATGAACCTGAGGTGAGAGATGAACAAGCGCAACCTGCCGAACCTGAGAGAGCAGAAGAACAACCACAAGAAGGGCAGCCGGAATTTACAACACCCGATGAAGAAGAGACTAGAGAAGAAGCGCCTGCTGAAGGTGTTAGCGAGTACGAAGCGAGAGTTGTTGAGTTAACTAATGTCGAAAGAAGAAATAATGGCTTATCGGAATTACAAGCACACGATGATTTAAGTAATGTAGCTCGAACAAAATCTAACGATATGCAAGAAAATAATTATTTTTCTCACACGAGTCCAACTTACGGTTCTCCCTTTGACATGATTAGAGATTTTGGAGTTTCGTATAACGCAGCAGCAGAAAACATTGCTCAAGGGCAACAAACACCAGAACAAGTCGTGCAGTCATGGATGAACAGTGAAGGTCACCGACAAAATATTTTAAATGGAGACTTTACGCACATAGGTGTTGGTTACAATGAAAATGGACATCACTGGACGCAAATGTTTATTAGTCAATAAAATAAATGAAGTAAAAATAGAGTTCGTTTTTGAACTCTATTTTGCTTTGAGGGACATAGCGGGGGATGGCCAGAACAAAAATACTGAGGTTAGGGGCTATGATTAACACTATAATCACAAAGTAATGATCTCTAAAGTATTATGGTTTGTAAGTGGCGTTTTTATCACCCTTTCTAGTGTAAATGCAAGTTTTATATTTGGTATTCTTTTATTCAAAAAA
>SKSA01000373.1 GCA_007118195.1 Anaerobacillus sp.
AAAACTAAAGTAAAGAGGTGTTTATATGAGAGTTGTATTTATGGGGACGCCTGATTTTTCAGTTCCTGTATTAAAACGTGTAATAGATGATGGGTATGAGATTGTAGGGGTAGTGACGCAACCTGACCGCCCGAAAGGTAGAAAAAAACAATTAACTCCGCCGCCGGTAAAAGTAGAGGCAGAAAAACATGGCTTGAAAGTCATTCAACCAGAAAAATTAAAACGCCCAGATGATTTACAGCAGGTGTTGGACTTAAATGCAGATTTAATTATCACAGCAGCATTTGGACAAATTTTACCGAAAGAACTACTTGAGATACCAAAATATGGATGTATTAATGTACATGCCTCACTATTACCTGAATATCGAGGGGGAGCTCCTATTCATCAAGCAATTATTGATGGGAAAAAGGAAACAGGGATTACCATTATGTATATGGTTGAGAAGTTAGACGCTGGAGATATCCTTACTCAAGCAAAGGTAGAGATTTTAGAAGAAGATCATGTGGGCAGTTTACATAATAAATTAAGTGTTGTAGGAGCGGATTTATTAGGCTATACGATACCTGAGCTTATAGAAGGAAAAATAACACCAATAAAACAGGACGGAGAAAAAGTTACGTTTGCCCCTAACATTAGTCGTGAAAAGGAAAAAATTGATTGGGCAAAAGATGGCGAAGCTATATACAATCAAATTCGAGGTCTCCATCCTTGGCCCGTTGCTTATACCACACTAGATAATCAACCTTTAAAGCTTTGGTGGGCAGAAAAGGTGAAAAAGAGTAAAGATGGACTACCGGGTACAATCGTTGCCATCGATATAGATGGTTTTATTGTAAGTACGGGTGACCAAACTCATATTAAAGTTAGTGATCTACAACCATCAGGGAAAAAAAGAATGACGGCAGAGCAGTTTTTGCGTGGTGCCGGTAGTGATTTAAAGGTAGGAACTATGTTAGGAGAGTAGTAATGAAAAAAAAGAATGTTCGGGAAGTAGCGTTAGACATTTTACTGCAAATTGAAAAGAACCAAGCGTATTCAAATCTTCTTTTAAACCAATCAATAAAACGTGAAAAAATAAATGAAAAAGATGTTGGATTACTTACAGAAATCGTCTATGGTACGATCCAAAGAAAAAATACAATCGATTATTATTTAAGTCAGTTTGTAAAAGTTGATCTCAAAAAATTAGATGTATGGGTTCTTGTTCTACTAAGACTTTCTTTATACCAAATTATTTATTTAGATAGGGTTCCAGAACGAGCGGTTGTACATGAAGCGGTTGAGTTAGCAAAGAAAAAAGGTCATAAAGGAATTTCAGCGATGGTGAATGGCACGTTAAGATCACTCTTAAGACAAGGAATTCCTTCCTTAGATGACATTCAAGATCCTTTAAAAAAATGGTCCGTCGCCTATAGCCATCCTGCTTGGTTAGTAAAAAGATGGAATAAGCAATTCGGAGAAGAAAAAACAAAAAGAATTTGTGAAATTAATTGCACGCCACCTGCAGTAACTGCTAGGGTGAATAAAATGATGGCAAAAAATATCGAGGAAGTTATCGAAGGGTTAGCTAGTGAAGGAGTGATTTGTGAAAAAGGAGAGCTGTCAGATGATTCTATAAAGATCATTAAAGGTACACTCCCTAACACGAAAGTATATAAAGAAGGCTGGTTAACGATCCAGGATGAGAGTTCTATGCTTGTTGCAAGAGCCCTAGACCCAAAGCCTTCAACGAGAGTGTTAGATAGCTGTGCAGCTCCTGGTGGCAAAACAACTCATATTGGTGAACGGATGAATGATGAAGGAGAGATTTTCGCTTTAGATCTTCATGAGCATAAAGTTAAGCTCATAGATGAGCAGGCCTCTAGGCTTAAGTTATCAATCATTCATACAAAAGCAACAGATAGTCGTAAAGCTAGTGAAATTTTTGAAAAGGAAAGTTTTGATTCAATTTTAGTAGATGCTCCATGTACTGGGTTAGGAGTCATCCGCCGCAAACCTGATATCAAGTGGCAAAAACAGGAAAAAGATATAGAAAAAATAACTACTATTCAAAAAGATATTTTGTGGTCTGTTGCACCACTATTAAAAACTGGCGGTACGATCGTGTATAGTACATGTACGATTGATGCTTTAGAAAACGAACAAGTGGTGAAAAGTTTTCTTAGTGAACACAGTAATTTTCATTTAGACCAAACGCTTAAAGAACGCCTTCCGAAAAAACTAGAGGGCTTATGTAACGAAGGAATGCTACAAATTTTACCATCAGATTTTAATTCCGATGGCTTCTTTATCGCTAGTATGAAAAAAAAATAACAACAAAGGTGTGTCAATGATGATTGAAATAGAAACAGAAACGGAAAAACCATCGATTCTTAGCATAGAATTTGATACTTTAGAGGCTTGGTTAAAAGATCATAATGAGCCGAAATTCCGTGCTGGACAAATTTTTGATTGGCTTTATAAAAAAAGGGTAACATCTTTTGAAGAAATGACAAACTTATCAAAGGATTTACGAGATAAGTTGGCGAATAATTTTAACCTAACAACATTAAAAATTCTTACAAAGCAAGAAGCGAAAGATGGGACCATTAAATTTTTATTTGAACTTCATGATGGATACTCTATTGAAACAGTGGTCATGCGTCATGATTATGGGAATAGTGTTTGTGTAACAACCCAAGTTGGTTGTCGTATCGGCTGTACTTTTTGTGCCTCTACGTTAGGGGGATTAAAAAGGAACCTAGAAGCAGGGGAAATTGTTGCCCAAGTGCTACAGGCACAACGCTCGCTTGATGAGGTAGATGAGCGCGTAAGCTCGGTCGTGGTTATGGGTATTGGTGAACCGTTTGATAATTATGTTCCGTTAGTAAGTTTTTTAAAAACCGTTAATCACCAAAAAGGTTTGAATATTGGAGCAAGGCATATAACAGTTTCTACAAGTGGAATCATTCCAAAGATTTATGATTTTGCAAATGAAAGGTTACAAATTAATTTTGCTATTTCTCTACATGCGCCTACAGCCGAAATAAGGAGTAGGTTAATGCCAATCAATAAATCTCATTCATTAGAAAAGCTTATGGATGCTGTTCGTTACTACATAGATAAAACAGGCCGAAGAATTACATTTGAATATGGCTTGTTTGGTGGGGTAAATGATCAGCGCGAACATGCTGAAGGACTGGCAAAATTAATTAAAGGTATAAAATGTCATGTGAACTTAATTCCTGTTAACGATGTTTTAGAAAGAGACTACGTGAGAACATCTAAAGAAGACATATTTAAGTTTGAAAAAATATTAAAAGCTCACGGAGTCAATGTTACCATCCGAAGAGAACAAGGTCATGATATTGATGCAGCTTGTGGTCAATTAAGAGCTAAGGAACGCAAAGACGAAACGAGGGGATAATCGATGGAAGTAGCATTTAAATCAGATGTAGGACAAATTAGGTCTCATAATGAGGATAATGGAGGCTTTATTTATAATAAGGAAGGCTTGTTGTTAGCGATCGTCGCTGATGGGATGGGGGGACATCAAGCTGGTGACGTAGCAAGTCTTATGACGATTGAAATATTATCAAATAAATGGCGTCAGACAGAGAACTTATCGACACCAACGAGTATAGAAACTTGGCTTAATGAAGCTGTTACTGATGTAAATGCTCAAATATTTGAACATGCCAAAAAAAATCCTCAATGTCAAGGAATGGGAACTACGTTAGTAGCGGTCGTTTGTACGAAGCAGTTTATAACATATGCTCATATTGGTGATAGTCGGGCGTATTTAATGAATGGTGAAACATTTATACAGAAAACGATTGATCATTCACTAGTAAATGAACTTGTTCGCTCAGGTCAAATTACCGAATTAGAAGCTGAAAATCATCCTCGTCGAAATGTGCTACTTCGGGCGTTAGGCACTGAAGAAATGATAAAAGTAGATATTGAAACAATTAATTGGGACGAAGGTAGTTTTTTGCTGCTTTGTTCTGATGGGCTATCCAATAAAGTAACCGATGATGAAATGTTTCAAGTAATACAAAAAGAGGCTAGTATAGATGAAAAAGTCACACAATTAGTTACAATTGCTAACGAACGTGGTGGCGAAGATAATATTTCGATCGCCCTCGTTTATCATGACGGATCCGAAACAAATGGTGATGTCGATGATCGGTAAAAGAATTAATGACCGTTATCAAATTTTAGAAACGATTGGTGGCGGCGGGATGGCTAACGTGTACAAAGCACATGACGTCATCTTAAACCGGAATGTAGCTGTAAAAGTTTTGCGACCTCAATTTTCAGATGATGAAGAATTTATTCGCAGGTTTAGACGAGAAGCTCAAGCGGCTACTAGTTTATCGCATCCGAATGTTGTTAGTATTTATGATGTTGGTGAAGAAGATGATTTGTATTATATTGTGATGGAATATGTAGAGGGCTTAACGTTAAAACAAATGATCCAACAACGTGGGGTCTTACCTATTGAGGAAACTATTAATATTATGTTACAAATTTCATCTGCGATTGCTCATGCCCACTTAAACCACATTGTGCATCGAGATATTAAACCTCATAATATTTTAATTAGTGAAAAAGGGGAAGCGAAAGTTACTGACTTTGGAATTGCTAGAGCCATGACTTCTGCAACGATTACACATACGAATTCAGTGATGGGTTCTGTACATTATTTATCTCCAGAGCAAGCCCGCGGTGGAATGGTGAATGAAAAGTCGGACATCTACTCATTAGGGGTTGTTTTATATGAAATGGTTACAGGGAGTGTGCCATTTTCAGGTGATACTGCTGTTTCGATCGCTATTAAACATTTACAAACGGAAGTTCCTTCACCAAGAAGAATCAATCCTGCTTTACCACAAAGCATCGAAAATATTATTTTAAAAGCAACGGCAAAAGATCCTTTTCATCGTTACAGTAGTGTAAGAAAGATGGAAGAAGATTTAGATACGGCTTTAGAGCCACATCGGTTTAATGAGAAAAAGTTTGTTGTTCCGACAGATGATGAAGATGTTACGAAAGCGATTCCGATCATTAAAGAAAATCATTTTATGGATGAAGAACAAACAAAAATAGTCAAGCCTCATAATGTGAGTGAACCTGAAAATAATAAAAAAGACATTAAGAAAAAAAGAAAATGGGTACCAATTATATTTATCACTTTTCTTTTAGTCATCGGATCAACCATTGCAGCTTTTTCAATTGTTCCTAGACTTCTTCATGTTGATGAAGTAACAATACCAGACGATTTAATCGATATGGAGTATGAAGAAGCCTTTCAAGAGCTCACCTCTTTAGGATTAGTTGTTGAAAGAGAAACTATTCCTCATGATGAGATAGAGAAAGGGCGTGTCGTTAGGCATACCCCAGGTGGAGGAAGGGTCGTAAAAGTTGGAAGTGAGGTCACTCTAGTTGTTAGTGAAGGTAAAGAAAGAATAGAGATGATCGATGTTACGATGATTGATAAAGACATAGCGATGAGAAGGTTACTTGAGCAAGGTTTTAAAGAAGAAAATATCATTAAAAACGATGAAGAAACTGATGAATATGATGTGAATACGGTGTTCAATCAAATTCCCCGAGTTGACTCACTAGTTATTCCAGATGAAACAACGGTTATCCTTACGTATAGTGTTGCAGAAAAAGTTAGATTAGATAATTTGCAGGGATTAACAGAAGCAGAGGTTCTTGAATATATCGATAAACATGGCCTTAATGGTGATTTAAGTGAGAAAGAATATTCAGATCGCTTCGAAGAAGGAGAAGTTATCAGACAAGATCCACCAAGAGGTACGTATGTGGTGAAAGGCACCGTTGTAGAGCTCGTCATTTCTTTGGGCCCAGAGCCTGAACCGGAACCTGAGCCGATAAGTACAGTAATGGAAGTACCTGTTGATGTTTCACCGGAAGACCAACTTGTTGGGAATGTTTATTACGTGACGATTACTTACAACGATTCAACGACAAACGGACATGTGAATTCTAACTATGTAGATGAACCGATTAGTGAATTGACGACGTTTGAAATCCCTGTAACGATCAACCCTGAACAAGAAGCTGAGGCTATTGTCTATATTAGAGGCGAGGATGAATACACAACATTTGTGTTAACTTATGAAGATGCAATTAAGGAGGATTAAATGCCTGAAGGAAAGATTATTAAAGCGCTAAGTGGGTTTTATTACGTTGAAAACAATGGCGAAATATTTCAATGTAGAGCTAGAGGAAACTTTCGAAAAAAGAAGATCACCCCTTTAGTAGGTGATATTGTCAAATTTGATGCCGAAAACAATACTGATGGATATATTTTAGC
>SKSA01000063.1 GCA_007118195.1 Anaerobacillus sp.
AAAAAGCACCTCCAAATTTTAGACCGTGTCTAAAATTTGGGGTGCAGTTCATCCAAAAAGGGCTCGCTTTCATAAAATATTAAGAGCTAACAACTTCTTTTTTAAATTCTTCAAGTAGAAGTGGTAACACTTCTGCTAAGTCGCCAACTATACCGTAATCTGCGATGCTGAAAATTGTTGCTTCAGGATCTTTGTTTACTGCTACGATGCATTTAGAGTTTGACATTCCGGCAACGTGCTGAATTGCACCAGAAATACCGAAAGCAAAGTAAAGATCTGGTGTTACAACTTTACCAGTTTGGCCGATTTGTAATGAGTAGTCACAATATTCAGCGTCACACGCTCCACGCGAAGCCCCTACAGCTGCTCCGAAAATATCAGCAAACTCATACAGCTTATTAAACCCTTCTTCACTTTTCACTCCACGACCACCAGCGACAACGACTTTCGCTTCTGATAAGTCGACACCACCAGAGCTTTTACGTACGATCTCTTTAATGATTGTACGTAAATTTTTAATATCAACAGAAATTGCTTTTACTTCACCAGAAAGAGACTCATCTCTATCTAACGCCGTAATATTATTAGGGCGAAGAGTTGCTAGAATAATTCCATCTGAAACTACTTTTTTCTCAAATGCTTTACCTGCATAGATCGGACGAGTGAAAATAACTTCTTCGCCGACTACTTCTAAACTAGTAACATCTGAAACTAAACCAGCTTGTTTTTTCATGGCAATTCGAGGTGCAAGGTCTTTTCCCACAGCGGTATGTCCTAATAGCACCACATCTGGGGATTCCTCATCGATAACTTGAAGAAGCGCTTGTGAATATGCATCAGGTGTGTAATCTTTTAAACTACTATTTTCTACTGTTAAAACTTGATCTGCACCGTAATAAAATAATTCCGAAGATAAACCGCTTACATTTTCACCTAATAGAACTGCGGCAACTTTTCCTCCATCAGCAACTTGCTTTCCAGCTGCAATGGCTTCAAATGATACGTTACGAAATGAATTGTCTCTTATATCAGCAAGAACTAATACTTTTCTAGCCATATTCATATCCCTCCAGTTAAATTACTTTAGCTTCCGTCTTTAATAATGAAACAAGCTCTTTTACTTGAGCATCTACTTCACCTTCAAGAATTTTTCCTGCTTCTTTTTGCGGTGGTAAGAAGATTTCAACTGTTTTTGTTTTTGCTTCTACATCTTCTTCCTCTAAATCAATATCATCTAACTCTAAGCGCTCTAACGGTTTCTTTTTCGCTTTCATAATTCCTGGTAAAGAAGGGTATCTTGGCTCGTTTAAGCCTTGTTGCGCTGTTACAAGAACTGGCAATGATACTTCGACAACTTCTTTGTCACCTTCAACGTCTCTTTCAATAGTAGCAACTGAACCATCTATATCGATTTTCGTAATTGAAGTTACGTGAGCAATGTCTAACTCTTCAGCAATTCTTGGCCCAACTTGCCCAGAACCGCCATCAACAGCGACATTACCTGCTAAAATGATGTCATAGTCTTTATCTTTTAATAATGTTGCTAACACTTTAGCAGTCGTAAACTGATCGATATCGTCAACTTCTTCACTATCAATAACAATTGCTTTGTCAGCACCCATTGCAAGAGCTGTACGTACTTCTTTTTCTGCTTCTTCCTCAGCAAAAGAAACAATCGTTACTTCTCCACCATGTTTTTCTTTAAGGACTAGTGCTTCTTCAATTGCGTACTCATCATAAGGATTGATAATAAATTCTGCACCATCCTCATTAATAGAACCATTATTAAGAGTAATTTTTTCTTCTGTATCGAAGGTCCGCTTCATTACGACAAAAATATTCATTCCTTTACCTCCTTAAATTAAGTAATACCCAAACTCTCTTTAAATTTTCTTAAGTATTATTCATCTTTAAATTGTGCCGGTCGCTTCTCGAGGAATGCGTTGATTCCTTCTTGTCCATCGTGAGAATCAAAAGCTGCTCCAAAAAGCTCAGCTTCTTTTTTAACACCGTCTTGGAAGTTGTATTCGTTTACATATGTTAATAACTGTAATGCTAATTTCATTGAGACAGCACTTTTCTTTGTTAGCTTATTAGCTAACTCGTATGTTTTTTCTAGTAGTTCATCTTCTTGATAAGCGTGATTAGCTAAACCAAGGGCTACAGACTCACTACCTGTGATCGGCTCACTAGTTAGTAACATTTCAGCAGCCTTTGCTACTCCTACATAACGCGGAAGACGTTGACTACCAGCAAAGCCTGGAATTAACCCTAGTTGTAACTCAGGTAAGCCTAATTTACAATTTTCAGAAACAAGACGAATGTGGCAAGCCATTGCAAGCTCCAATCCACCACCTAGAGCAGCTCCATGGACAGCAGCGATGACAGGTTTGGAAAATTGTTCAATACGGTTAAATAAGATTTGCCCGTATTCGCCTAACTTTTCAAAGTCAGAACCTTTTTCTACAGTCGTAAATTCTTTGATGTCTGCTCCTGCAGCAAAAAATCTTCCGTGACCGTGTAAAACAACCACCTTTACTTTATCATCACTTTCAAGTTCATCAAAAATCGCTGATAACTCTTGAAGTAGCGGAGACGATAATGCGTTAGCAGGGGGGCGGTTAATCGTAATTGTTGCAATACGGTCTTCCTCTTTTACGAGGAAAAATTGATACTTACTCAACATCACTCACTCCTTTCAATTACTCAAGCTTATTGTATTATTCTGCTAGTTCAAGTAGTACAAACTTATTTTAATTATTACACAAATTATACAACATTGAATATTAAAAAAATTGTTTTCAAAAAAATATTTTCAATATCAATGGTGAATTTTGAATTACTTATCGAAAATGCAAAGAGCATTACACAAATAATTCAAAATTCTTGATTAAAATCAATTCAAGTTTTTCCTAAAGTACTACTGAACTAGCATTGAAACTACGATTTCCTCATTGCAGCAAGTAGCATTGCATGAACAGGTTCACAGAGCTGAACTAAGTCATATTTATGCTCTTTCATAACCCAGTCAGTAACAACTTCATCAATTGTGCCAAAGATCATTTGCCTTGTGATGCGAACCTCAAGATCCTCTCTAAATACGCCATCTTCAATTCCGAGTAAAATGATCGTATCAATCAGTTTTAAGTACCCTTTAAGGACTTCATTAATACGATTTCTTAACTCGATATTAGACTGTCTTAATTCTAATTGAGTCACAATCGCTAATGAATGATCTTTTTGTAATTGCATGAGGTGCATAGTTATCAATATTAATAATTTCGCCTCAATTGAAGATTCTCCTGCTAATTCTTCTTCAATCTTTTGAATAAATTTTCCCATTTTTTCTTCAAATAGCGAAACGAGTATATCTTCTTTGTTTTTAAAGTAAAGATATATCGTTCCATCTGCAACGCCTGCCTCTTTCGCTATTTTTGAAACTTGCGAGTGATGATATCCATTTTGGGCGATTATTTTTACAGCAGCATCAATAATCTGATCGTATTTTTGCCCTTTCCGCTTTGCCAACTTTTTTCCCCTTCCTCATTACGATAATGATGAATGATCATTCATTCATATTTTCATTTTAGTTCATCCTTTATTCTATGTCAATCAGCTTATTTAAATATAACCAATAACAAGTTTGTATTTTTTGGAGAATAAGGAAATAACTTTTGGAAATAGTAAAGGTATCCTTCTATAGTGGTAATTCGTTCTAAGGATAACTTTAAGTCCTGAAAGGAGTAGCATCATGGTAACACAAACATCTAATGATACATACCAACCAACGAAAGTGTTTTTTTACTCATCACTCGTATGGCTCGTCATCGGTATGATCTACGGTTTAATATTAGCTTTAAAATTTATTTGGCCTAATTTTTTAGTTTGGGGACCACTCCAAGTTATTTTACAATTCGGGCGAATCCGACCTATTCATACAAACATGCTTTTATTTGGTTGGTTAACGATGGCTAATATAGGGGCTCTTTTTTATGTTATCCCTAAACTTTGTCGAAATCAACTGTCATTTCCTAAAATGGCAACGTTTTTAGGTTATTTTTGGAATGCGATAATTGTTGTCGGTTCCGTCGCATTAACAATGGGTTATACGACAGTTACTGAATACGGGGAGTGGCCATTATGGATTGATATTCTTGTTGTTATTGGGGTAGGAATGCTAGCAATGATATGTTTTTCTACGATTGCTAACAGAAACGAAAAACAGTTATATGTAAGTCTATGGTATTTTATGGGGTCCCTCATTTGGCTACCTGGTTTATATATCATTGGTAATCTTCCTTATAAATTATTATCAGGGGTTCCACAGTTTTTGATTTTTTGGTTTTATGGCCACAACGTCATTGGATTATGGTTTACCACAGTTGGGGTAGGGTTAATTTATTATTTACTTCCTTACTTGACTAAAAATGCTTTATACAGTCATCGGTTATCATTAATCGGCTTTTGGACCATTGCTACTTTTTATGTCTGGAACGGACCTCATCATCTTCAAAACGGACCTATTCCGCTATGGTTAATGAAGGCAGGGATTATCCCATCAGTGCTATTAATTATTCCTGTTTGGGCAGTTTTAGCTAACGTGTTCGGAACATTAAAAGGAAAATGGCACGCTGTCGCCCATAATACTCCACTAAAATTTTTAGTAACGGGCGCTATATTTTATTTAATTACTTGTCTGCAAGGGCCGTTTCAATCTTTGCAAGGTCCAAGTTCAATTGTGAAGTTTACTGATTGGGTACCTGGACATGCCCATTTACCCGTATTTGGAGCATTTTCTTATGTGGCATTTGCGGTAATGTATTATGTAATCCCAAAAATTGTTTATCACCATATATATTCTAATCGAATGATGGAAACTCATTTCTGGCTGTCAACAATCGGGTTACTCTTGTTTACATTTAGTACGTGGACGGCTGGTGTTTTTGAAGGCTTTGCTTGGATTGAAGGCGCCCAGTACGGACTTCAGTTTGTAGAAATGCTCGTGGCTATGCAACCATTTTTCTGGATACGAGCAGTAGGGGGAACATTAATGTTCCTAGCCCAGATTTTCTTTATTATTAACCTTTACAAAACAATCCAACTAGGGAAGAAATCTCAAAATACAAATGAAAGCAGCGCTTAAATTCAGTTTTGAGTGTTGAATTTTGAGTGTTGAGTTTTTGTAAGTAAATGCTTCGATGAATTTCTTTCATGAACTCTTAACTCATAACTCATAACTCTTAACTCATAACTCAAAGTGGAGGTGATTTAATGAGTGGATTTGCCAATGAACGATCGATGTTCACTTACGTCATCGGTGCGTCTATATTATTTTTGATCGGAGTTTTCGGAACTGCATACTTACCATTTTACGATGACCAAATGCAAGCCCCCAATGAAAATGCTGAATTAAGAAATTATTCTGTGGACTCTGCAGAATATCGCGGAAGAGAAGTTTATATTCGTGAAGGCTGTCACGTTTGTCATACGATGTTTGTTCGACCGGTACTAGCTGATAGTGCTTTAGGACCTATTTCACAACCAGCTGACTATTATTATGAAGCACCAGCAATGCTTGGTTCAAAAAGAACTGGTGCCGATTTAATGTGGGTCGGGAATCGTTGGAATGCTGACTGGCATCGTGAACATCTAATTAATCCACAAAAAATTTTACCTGGGAGCATCATGCCAAGATACGATTACTTAAGTGAGCAAGATATGGAAGATTTAATCGCCTATTTAATGAGTTTAAAACCTTCACCACAAACAGAAGGCCGACCGGTCAATTAGTGTAGTGTAACTCTTCCTAGTCTATTGTAGAAAGTGAGGTGTGTAGGTTTGGATAAAAAACAAAATGAACGAAGATCTAAAGAAACCGAAGAGCAACATCCAAAAACTGAGCACGGTGCACCTACAGATGAACCACCAACTCCGCAAGTAGAAGATATGTCTGAAGATATTCGAATGGGAAATGCTAAAGTTCCCCGTTTTCTAGTTGTTACTTATTGCCTGTTAGCTATTTGGGCTTTTGGCTATGCATTAATGGCTGTACCACTTAACCAAGTAGCTGAAGTGGCTGCTGATGGAGAAACAATTTTTTCACAAAGCTGCTTCGGGTGCCATAACGTAACTGATGAATTTAAGGTTGGACCAGGAATGCAAGATGTTGGTGTGAGGTATACCGAGGAGGAACTTCAAAAGGTTTTACTAAACGGAATCGGTACAATGCCTTCTTTACCTAACCTAGGGTTAAATACTGAACAAATTAAAGCGGTGAAGGAATATATTTTGACTTTGTAGTTTTGAGTTTTGAGTTTTGA
>SKSA01000241.1 GCA_007118195.1 Anaerobacillus sp.
ATCAAAAGGTAATTAAAGAGTGGTTTAAGTGCCCGAACGGAAGCGGAGAGCGATCAAAAGGTAATTAAAGAGTGGTTTAAGTGCCCGAACGGAAGCGGAGAGCGATCAAAAGGTAATTAAAAAGTGGTTTAAGTGCCCGAACTAAAGTGGCAAGCGATCAAAAGGTAATTAAAAAATAATTTAAATGCCCGTAGCAAAGCAGTAAGCCTCACTACGGGCACTAACGTAACTCAAAACTAGCAATTCCAAATTAGTCGATTTCTAAATGCTCTTTTAAAATCATAGAAATTTCTGAGACGGACTCTTCTTTCAACGAATAATAGAATATCCCACTAATGCGACTATTTTCACCTTCAAACTGCAATGTTTCAATGTTATTAATCGATCGACCGTAAGAATGTAAGGCGATCAAATTTTGAAACGTAAAATTCATCGCTAAATGCTTCTCAATACTATCTAGTAAATTATCATACTTCGTAATCGAAGACATTCTAGCCGTCTTTTCGATGATCGCTTTAATTACTTGTTGTTGGCGCTCACCGCGGCCGATGTCACCACGTGGATCACTTTTGCGCATCCGTACGTAGGCTAAAGCATCCTCACCATTCAACGTTTGCAAACCTTCATTAATTGTAATCGCCCCTTTTTGGTCGCGACTATTCATTTCCGTAAAACTAAATGGAACGTCTACCTCAACGCCGCCAAGCTCATCAATTATCTCCATAAACGCATCAAAATTAAGTTTGACAAAATAGTCTACAGGGATATCTAGTAAATTTTCCACAGTATCGATCGCCATATCAACGCCACCGAAGGCATGAGCATGATTAATTTTGTCATACATACCTCTACCAATAATCTCGACGCGAGAATCTCGAGGAATGCTTAGCATTTTAATCGAATTGTCATTTTTATTAAAAGTCGCTAAAATCATCGCATCTGTTCGGCCACGAAGGCTAGCTGATCGATCATCAACCCCTAAAAAGAGAACAGAAATATTATCTTTACTCGGGTTTACCGCTTCAAGCCTAAGATCAGAACGATCACCACGTTCAAGATCTTGTTGGGCACTTGAAGTTACTTGCGCCATCTTCGATAAAAAGTAACCGAAAGCACCACCGCCAATAAGGAAAATTGCGAGGGCAACGAAGCCAACGATTTTAAAAATTTTATAAGCACGACTATTTTTTCGTTGTTCTTGTTTATGTCCTTTTCTCGTTTGTGCCATTGTTTTTACGCTCCTTAACATACTTATCTAGTATAAATATCTATTATTTCCTTTAAATAGAGGTTACCTATGTCTGATTAGTTTCATTCAAACTTAAGGAGAATAATATCTAGCATATTTTATATCACAAGTAGGAAGTCGTAAATAGAATTTTTTTGGTAAATGCTTTGTTTGTTGTGATAGTGCTACTTACCTAAAATCAAAAAAGAGCACTTGCCAGTAATGAACTGTGGCAAACGCTCTTTGATGTTACTCGCCATAGACAAAAATGCTAAGGACAACTACGTCTCTGCTTGACCTCAAAATACGTCGATCGGCGAGTTTGTCTTTTATTGTAAATCCAACTGCCCATGCACTTTGTCTAGCTCGTACATTTTACCGGCGATTTTTTGTCCCCAGAAAGGATCTGAATCGAAGTGGACATTCATGCCTTCAGATTTATTTCCTAAAAATGCCCCTTTGTAAAAGCCTTTGTTAGAAGTTAAATAAGCAGAAGAGATGAATTCGGCTTCGGCGTTAATGCTATCTGAAAAACTATGAAAATCACCAGCATTTTCGTAAGTGCTGCTATTTCCATCGGCAACGAATAAATTATTTTTATCGGTTGCGATTTTGCTCGTCCCCCATTTGCTCTCATGAATGGCGTGTGCCAATAAGAAAAGAGCATTAACGTTATGTTCGGCCTCGGCATCCTTGAATGCAAAACCTAAACCGTTTAACGGGCTGCTTGAATTTAGTTGTGAAATCATTTCATTTAACTGTTCGGCTGAGTAGCTTGTCTCATCACGTAATGATGCATATTGGAAATATTGTGGGAAGACGACTTCGCCAAACGTTTTTCCGTCCCAACTAAAATATTTTTCACCAGGAGTTAATTGTACGGGTGCAGCACCGAAAATGTAACTGTTATATTCGTTATTTTGATAAACATAATGGATGAAATCATCATTTTCTACCATATAATATGACCGATTTGGAACTAGATCGATCGGTGTAATCTCAATTTTAGAAAGTTCTACATAACCGATCGAATTTGCGACTTCAACTTTTGCAACTTCTTCAGTACTATCAAGAAATCTCATTTCAGTATTGTGACTAACGAAATTAAGCTGTCCTTTTAAGTCTGGAGTAGAGTATAAGGTTAAATGGTTTTGTGATCCTACTGCTGAAGTCGCGACACCATCATAAGCCCAAACGACTTGATTTTGATTTTTTACAATATATTTTTTCTCTCCATTATTAGCAACCGTTACTGCTTCTGAAAAACTATGAAAACTTTCTACTTTCGTAGTTTCACCGCTTTCAAGACTATAAACATCGTACCCCTTTGTAGTGAACGTCAATAAAATATTTTCTGTTAAGTGACTATTGCCGGCTGAGGTAACGTCTTTTATGTGTAAGAAATACGTTTCACTAGGTAAATACTGCTTTGTTGGTACAACTTTAATCGAACGTTCGTTAACGAAAATTAACTCTATTTCTACTACATCTCCATTTCGATCTTTTACAAAAATGGTTGTTTCATTAGCAGAAACCTCGTCATAATCAAGGTTGAACGTGATCAACCATTCTTTATCCGTCGGAACTAAATCTTGTTGTTCCCAATCTTTAAACTCTGAAGCAATTGCATTAGTAGAAAATCCAATGACCATTAATAAGATTAGTAGTAACGTTACAATTGACTTGTATTTCATAGATATCCCCCTTAAAGTTTTCATTTTTGATTGAAAAAGCATTGCGTAAAGGCAATTGCTTCCATTAACTCCTTTACTTCTATTATCCGAACAAAATGAAAAGTTGCAACATGGAAATATGGTAATTCATTGAAATCTTTTAACAAAATTACATAATGTTACTTTTGTGAATATTTCGAACTCTAATATTATAACAATAGCAAATTATGAATAAGTTCAAAAGTCTTTTTTTACCTTATCTTAAAAATGACAATAAATACTTTCATAACAGGAGGTGTGTCCACATAAATAAAGTTGTAATGATAGATTAGGTTAAACAACATAATTTAAAGTGAAAAACACAATCTAGACAAAATAATTTCACTTTTTCACATAAAAAAACATAGTTCACAAATTGTTCACACCAAAATATGTGAAAATAATGGTAAAAATATAGTTAAGAGGTCCGTTAGCAAATACTAACCGGAGACAAGGTTATAGAATGAAGAGGGTGAGCATGGGCTATGAAAAAAGATGACAAAGTTACAGAAAAGAAACGAAGTAAGATAGTTTCAATGATTCATAGAATGTGGGAAAAGTTCCGATCGATCGATTGGAAAGATCCTTTAAATAGATGGAAGTTGTTAGCGTTTTCAGTTGTTGCTTTTATCGGAATTGCGGGTTTTTCTTATGGAGCAGTTGCTGGAACTTCAACAACCTCGTTCTGTTCTAATTGTCACGAAATGTCACCAGAGTATGTGACGCACGTTTCAACCACTCATAGTGAAATTAAGTGTTCCTATTGTCATATTGAACCTGGAATTGGCGGTACGATCAAAGGAAAACTAGCAGCGATGACAGAAGTCTATCACCATGTAACGAGAACACAACCTGACCCAATATATGCAACCAAACCGATAAAGGATATTGTTTGCCTTCGATGTCATTCTACTAATCGGGATATTACCCCTAGTGGTGATTTAATTGTAAATCATCAAGGTCATATAGAAGAAGGAATTTCATGTGTTACGTGTCATTCAGGAGTCGCTCACGGAAAAATTGTCGAGAGAGGTCTAAATACGAGTGATACTTATGACTATTGGATTGAAGAAAATGCAGATAAACTTTTGTCTACTGAGTATATAAGAACAAATATGGGAACTTGTATTGATTGTCACGATCAAGTAAATCAAGGGTTAGAGCCTTGGAATGAAAAGGAATTTCTTCTCTCCATTCCACCAAGCCAATTAGATGGTGAAACACCAACATCAAAGGAGATTTTAGAAAATGTCGTACTAAAGCAATTTAGTGACGCGCAAATTTCGATGGAGTGCACGACGTGTCATTTAGAAGTGACTATTCCAGACAGCCATAGTGAAGTTGATTGGGGAGAAAATCATGTAATGGATGCTTTAAATGAATTCGATCAATGTTTAACATGTCATCAAGAAGAAAAGTGGGTCAAAAGAGTTCAACCTCAATCGATTGAGAGTTTACTTGAAAATGAAAGTTTTGAATTAGATTCGTATGTTCCTGATTTCGGTGTTGTTCAAAAAGAAATGGCAAACACGGTGTTTTGTGTATCGTGTCATACGGAAAAATAATGAAATTTCGTACTGAATAACTAAAAACGTACGTTTAAGGTGCTTTAGTATTATAGTTCCTGAATCGCAAAAAGTTTTCTTTAGTGAGGTGACATTAAGTTGAAAAAAGATCAAGAGCAAGAAATGCAAAATGAAAACGAAGAGAAATATCAGAAAACTCTTAAAAGGATAAAAATTGCAACGCTACTCATCATTGGGCTTGTAGGCTTGGCATTATCGGTGAATATTGGTGTAAGCGCAACCTCGACATCTTCTTTTTGTTCTAGTTGTCATATGATGACTCCTCAAGCTCTAACGTGGGAAGCTTCTTCCCATAGTGGGATAGAGTGTAAGGATTGTCATATTCCACCTGGGTTTGAAAACACGATAAACGCAAAGATTGATGGGTTAAAGGAGTTATATTACACAGTTACGAATACGTATGGCGATCCAATTAGAATGTATGGACCGATACCTGATGAAGCGTGCTTGAAATGTCATAACATGAACAATCGTGATGTTACAGCGTCAGGAGATATTATCATTGATCACGGGATCCATCGTGAAGAAGCTGTTCTCTGTGTAACATGTCATGATGGAGTGGCGCATGGGAAAGTTTCTGAGCGCGACATCACTTATAAAACGGACTATTCTCGTTGGGATGAAGCCGTTGCTTCAAGGGTCATGGCTGACACTGCGTATACGGTTCCACAAATGGACACATGTATGGATTGTCATGAGCTTAGACGTGCTCCGTTAACTTGTGAGACGTGTCATGAAACAGGAATGTTCCCAGAGAGCCATGAAGATGAATTATTTGCCGACAAGTTGCACGGGTCGTTAGCTCTAGAAGATTACTCTTCTTGTAGCAGTTGTCACTCGTATATGTCGAAAACATCAGTGGAACAAATTAAGCCATTCGGTTATTATCAACAATTTTTAAATATCGAAAAAAGTCAAGTCGGTAAAACCGTTCAAAAGTACGCAAAAGCAGATACAACTTGCGTTGACTGCCATAGTGAGCGTCCAGATACTCACATTGAAAGAAATTACGCAGTTAGTCACGGTGATTGGGCGCGAGATAATAAAGATGGCTGTTTAACATGTCACGATAATAAGGCAACCCAAGGTAGTGATCCTGTTAACCCAGTTACATGTTCTTCATGCCACCCGAGCGGGCATAAATCAAATTGGCAAAGAGGGCATAATCCGCGGATTACTGAAGATACAAAGATTAACCAAACGTGCTTTGATTGTCACGTTGAAACGACGTGTAGCTCTTGCCATACGTCAGCCAATAGAGAAGACTTTTAAGGATTGCAATAGTTGTCTCGGCTATTCTCAAGCTACCAAGTATCATCCACAACGATTTAGAGGATAGCCAAAATTAAAGCAGAGGGGGCCCTAACATTGGAACGAGATAACAAAAATAACCATGACCAAGAACAGAAACAAAAAGAGGAGCTTACTCAACAAAGTGAAAAACAAAAAGAGTCAAATGAAGGTGCCACAAAAAAAGAAGTAAATCAACAGAGAGAAGAAGAGCGAGCGCGAAGCCGAGATAAAGAACAAGAAATCGACTTTCAAACTGAACTTGAATTAAAAAGTCAAATGAGAAAAGAGATTGAAGAGGAAGTAAGGAAAGAGTATGAAGAAAAACAGTCAAAAGTGACTGTGAAAAAGAGATTCACTGTTCTTCAAACTGTAATATTACTTGCAGCAACGCTGTTTTTCACGACAGGTGGTGGTATGGCGTTAGGGCATTTCTTCTTTTGGAACAATGACGGAGATATGGATCGCATCAGTCAAC
>SKSA01000159.1 GCA_007118195.1 Anaerobacillus sp.
AATTAAAACTTTTTACGGGTAAGTCGAATTTTGGGATGTCCTCAATCGCCACTTTCTTAACATACTTGATGTAGTTTAATTTTGTATAAATTTTAACTAACGTCTTTTCACGACCTTTCATAGTTGATAAATTGAGTTTTTGCGATTCCTTTAGAAGCTTTTCAACTTCTATAAAAAGGAGCGGATAGTGTGGCTGTAGCTGTTTTTTGTATTGTTTACAAAGCTGTTCTTCTATATAAGATAAGAAAAATAGTTTAGTTAATAAAAATAAGGCATGTTCATTTTCGTATGGCGATAAATCTCGAATTGCGCTCCATTGTACAGCGTTTTTTAAAATATCGGTAGCTAAAAGTTGCTCTCTTTCGGAAATACGGTAGCCATCTTTTTTTAATCGTTTTGCTATATGAATTTCCTCTAATGTTTGTTGCATGTCATCAATAAATATCTGAACTGTATCAGGAGTATCCTCGCTATATAAAAACCGAAAAAAACGATCTTTTTCTATTAAGAGGATTTTCTCAAGTTCTTGAGCGATCGCAATATCTAAAAGTTCATTCGTATATTCTTCCAAATCTTTTCTTCCAATAACGATGATCGCCTTTTCTTTATCAAATAACGTGGTTGTTACATCACCATAATCACTAGAAATCGGGTGCAAATCACCGTTAATAATAATAATCGTTTCTTTTTTTACTGCTTCTAAATACTTTTCATACGTTTTTTCAGAAACAAAGAGCTCGTCTGTTTCTTCATTTTTCGAAATGTAATAGGGAATTGTAAAGCTAAAAACTGGTTCAGGCTGGTTGAGCAATTGATTCACATCCTTATGTAGTCTCTTTATTCTTGTATAACCAATTTTATTGATTAAATAACGAGTAGTTAAAGAATACCCTCTTTTATGGTAAACTACGTTAGGAAGTAAGAAAAGAGGGGAGAATAAGTTTTGATTTTTTCTGAGCAAATAATAAATACTATATATACAGAAACAAAGGCATTGTTAAGTGGTGTATTAATAAAAAAGGAAGACCTTTTGGAAGAGATCAATGTTTTTGAACTTACAATGAAGCAAGTGAAAAAGCATCCGTGGCAACAGCTTTCGATTGAAAAGGCAGAGCGTGACACGAAAAGTGTTTTATATAATAACATACAAACCTCTTACGTGGGAGATGACCCGGAGGAAGATTATAAAGAAGTAATTGTTTGGCGGATTGCCGACATGCTTTACGTAACAGCAGCCGTCGATCACGACCCTAGTTATGCGTTAAAATGGGATGTCGTTGTTTTTAACGGTTAAGTGAGCATTTAGATAAAGAAATTAATGTAAGTGAGGTAAAAAGATTATGAGACTAAGAAACAAACCAGGGGCATCAGAAGCACTATTAAATGAACCAAGTATTGTTATTCAAAATCCAGAAACACATAAAGGGAAGTGGCATGAACTATTTGGAAATGACAATCCGATCCACATTGAAGTTGGTACTGGTAAAGGTCAATTTTTGACGGGTATGTCACAACTACACCCTAATATCAATTATATTGGTGTTGAAAAATATGACAGTGTCATCATAACCGCTCTAGAGCGCATTAAAGAAGGAGGGATGCCGAATTTTAAACTATTAAATGAAGATGTCATTCATTTGACGAATTATTTCTCTTCTGGAGAAATCGAACGAGTTTATATTAATTTTACTGATCCGTGGCCGAAAAACCGCCACGAAAAGCGACGTCTGACTCATGAAGGGTTTTTAAAGATGTATGATCAAGTAATGCCTAAAAACGGTGAAATTCACTTTAAAACGGATAATCAAGGATTATTTGAGTATTCTTTACATAGTTTTTCGAAATATGGAATGATCCTGAACAATGTTAGTTTAGATCTTCACAACAGTGATATTGAAGGTAACATTATGACAGAATATGAAGAAAAATTTTCAGCTAAGGGAATGAGAATTTATCGCTGTGAAGCTCAATTTCGGGGGTAGTTGGATAGTTTGTTGGTTAGGGGTTCGTTTTGTATTTAAATAACTAAGTCAAGTGGGGGAGGAAACTATGGAACAATTAAAAGTGGGAGAGATCAACTTTACGTGGTTAAATGGGGGCGTTACTCATATGGATGGGGGAGCAATGTTTGGTGTTGTTCCAAAGCCACTGTGGGAACGAAAGTATCCTCATAATGAAAATAACCAAATTGAACTTCGTACGGACCCAATATTAATTCAAGTTGATGGTAAGAATATCTTAATTGAAGCTGGTATTGGTAATAATAAATTTTCCGATAAGCAAAAAAGAAATTATGGAATTACTGAAGAATCAATGCTTGAAGCAAACTTAAAGGAATTAGAACTTTCAACAAGCGATATTGATTATGTACTCATGACTCATATGCATTTTGATCATGCTAGTGGTATAGCGAAATGGCAAGGTGAGGAGCTAGTTCCTACTTTTGAAAACGCCACAGTCATTGTAAGTGAAATTGAATGGGATGAATTAAAAAATCCTAATGTTCGCTCGCGAAATACGTATTGGGAACAAAACTGGAAACCGATTCAACACCAAGTTCAAACATTTAAGAATACGTTTGAAGTTGTCCCAGGTGTAGAGATACATCATACAGGTGGTCATAGTAATGGTCATAGTATCATCAAAATAGAACGAGCAGGAGAACTATTTATTCATATGGCTGATATAATGCCGACTCATGCTCATCAAAATCCACTTTGGGTTCTTGCTTATGACGATTATCCACTCGATTCAATTTTTGCAAAAGAAAAGTTGGTAAAGGAAGGCTTAGAGCAAGAAGCGTGGTTTATTTTTTATCACGACTATAAGTACCGCGCGTTAAAATGGAGTAAAGATGGTAAAGAAGTTACGAAAGAAGTGTTAAGAGAAAGATAGAGGCTGTCCGACAAGTGTCAGTTTATTAAAAATAGACGTAAGAGCCGATTATATAGCATAACGGCTCTTATTTTCGTTTTAAATTGTTTTGTTACCGCTTTCCTTCACTATCTGAGCTATATAGTCACGACTTTCTTTAAACATGTTGTGATCATGCTAATTTACGTGTTAGCATGAATGGCATGAGTAAAAAGTGGAGGGACAATAATATGTTAACGAATGAAATGATCGCCTTTATTGGAGCGGGTT
This sequence comes from Anaerobacillus sp., assembly GCA_007118195.1. Classification (GTDB taxonomy): domain Bacteria; phylum Bacillota; class Bacilli; order Bacillales; family Anaerobacillaceae; genus Anaerobacillus. The sequence goes on from SKSA01000159.1 coordinate 3,145, forward strand.
CAATGGCTGAGGCAATGATTGCTGGACTAGTAAAAAACAAGATTGTTGCTCCTGAACAAATCATAGTAACGAATAAAAGTAATAGAGAACGTAGAGAAGAACTACAAAACAAATATGGAGTATTAGCAACAGAAAATCTTGATTATGTCGTCAAGGAAGCAGGTATTGTTATTTTGGCGATGAAACCAAAGGATATTGGTTCTGTAACCAAAAAGCTTCGCGGCCAAGTAACGGAAAAACACGTACTAATGAGTGTGTTGGCTGGGATTAGCACACCATTTTTAGAAGAAGAATTAGAAATTGAAATTCCTGTGATTAGAGTGATGCCGAACACCTCGAGCATGGTTGGTGCTTCAGCTACAGCTATTACTGGAGGAAATTTTGTAACCATGCCACAAATTTGGATGGCTAAACAATTATTATCTGCAATCGGTGAGGTGTATGTCATTGATGAAGAAGAGATGGATGTTTTTACAGGGGTTGCAGGGAGTGGACCTGCATATTTCTATAAACTTGTCGAGCACTTACAAAAGGCCGCTGAAGAAGGTGGGTTAGACCCGGCAATATCTAAGGAAGTAGCCGTACAAACCATAGTAGGAGCAGCGAAAATGCTAGAAGAAACGAAAGTAACACCTGAAACGTTAAGAAAAAATGTAACATCTCCTAACGGGACCACAGAAGCTGGCTTAAAGGCGTTAGAAAAAGCTGGCGGCTGTACGGCGATTGAGACTGCAGTAAAGCATGCCGCTCACCGTTCGAAAGAACTTCGATCTGAGTTTGAGGTTGTTAGTATTAAATAAACAGCGTCTAATTCACAGGAATTCCCTATAAACTGGAATCAAACTGCGTATTGAAGCGCTCAATGCGCAGTTATTTTCTATAAACAGGAAAAACCACGCGCATTGAAGCGCTCTATACACGGGACATGTTAAACTATTTTAATCTTGTGAAGTAAGTTCTAAAATTACTCCTGTTTCGCCATCGACGATAAAATCAAACTGATAAAATTCACCTTCCATTGTACAAGAAATTCCACCACGGTAAACTTTGTAATTAATAAATTTTCTCTCGTAGTCTTCGGGGATCATATGTATCCACGAACCTTCTATTGCCCCTTGTTGTCCGACCTTTCTCTTAACAATACGCAAAGCTTTTTCCGGTGAGATAAGTTCTTTAGATAATTGTTCTTTTAGGACCGTTCCAGCTAAAAGACCAACACCGACTCCAACTAAAAATCTTTTCAAGCTCATAAAAAGCACCTCTTCCTTAACAAAGTTCAAAACTTTTTATACATTAAGAAGCGATAAATTTTTTCATAAAAGCTGTGAATCAATGATGTTAAAAATTTAAAGTCTTAAGTATAAGTGCAACAACGCTTCTGTGTTCGCCTGAAGGCTTAACAGTCACGAGTTTTCTTTTATATTTATTATAGTTAAATTTTCCGGAAATATATACTAAAACAAGATAAAATAGAAAGCTATTGGAAAAAATGAAGAGGATTAGTGGCAACATTCGCTAACATTCGTTAAAATAGACATGTACATAATATTACGGTACCCGAAAGGAGTAAACGATGAATCAAGAAACTTTACAGTTATTTAAAACATTAACAGAACTTCAAGGTGCACCAGGATTTGAACATAAAGTAAGAAAATTTGTACGTAGTGAGTTAGAGAAATATACGGATGAGATTATTCAAGATAACCTTGGAAGTATTTTTGGTGTGAAGCGAGGCGATGAAAAAGGACCAAAAGTAATGGTTGCTGGACATATGGATGAAGTTGGGTTCATGGTAACGTCAATTTCAGACAAAGGCTTAATCCGATTTCAAACACTCGGTGGATGGTGGAGTCAAGTACTACTAGCACAACGTATGCAAATTATGACTGATAACGGTCCAGTTGTTGGTGTTGTTGGCTCAATACCACCACATTTACTTGACGAAGCAAAGCGTAATAAGCCAATGGACATTAAAAATATGTTCATTGATATTGGCGCAGATGATAAAGAAGATGCTCTAAAAATCGGCATTAAGCCAGGGCAACAAATCGTACCGATTTGCCCATTTACGCCAATGGCTAATGAAAAGAAGATTTTAGCGAAAGCATGGGACAACCGTTATGGAACAGGTCTTTCTATTGAACTTTTAAAAGAACTTCAAGGTGAAAAAACGCCAAACATTTTATTCTCAGGTGCAACTGTACAAGAAGAAGTTGGATTAAGAGGAGCGCAAACTGCAGCGAACATGATACAGCCTGATATTTTCTTTGCCCTAGACGCAAGCCCTGCTAACGATGCAACAGGTGGTAAAGACGCATTTGGCCACTTAGGTAAAGGAGCACTTTTACGTATTTATGATCGTACGATGGTAACACATCGTGGTATGCGTGAATTTATTTTAGATACTGCTGAAAGTAATAAAATTCCTTATCAATACTTTATTTCGCAAGGAGGAACAGACGCAGGAAGAGTACACGTTTCTGGTGACGGTGTTCCATCAGCAGTCATTGGTATTTGCTCTCGATATATTCACACATCAGCATCTATTGTTCATGTCGACGATTATGCAGCGGCTAAAGAGTTAATCGTGAAGCTTGTAAAAACAACAGATAAAAATGCTGTTGAAACGATAAGAAATAACAGTTAATATAAGTGTATAGGTGATTTATATCATCTAGCACAATTAATAAAATTGTAAAATGCGGAAAAACAGACTCGGAAGCCAGCCGAGTCTGTTTTGTTATAGCTAAATGTTGGGATACATTATTTAAAATAGAAAGATATTTTAAAAAATCTTTGCTATAATTTGAATAAAGTGATAATTTTAAATGTAAGGGTTTACCGTAATCCTACTAGTTTAATAACGTTTACGTGTTACTGCAATCGCGGGCATGAGTAAATAAAAATAGACTAAACAGGTCTTATTTTTGGTTATTCATGCCTTTTTTGATTCTTAAAAGGAGGAAAGAAGAACGATCAATCGGTTGTATTTTTAATTAATTTTGGGAGGGGAAGTTAGTGGTAAAGACGTTAAGTAAATTTTATTCGAAAATTGAAAGAGTATTATTATCATTGCTTACTGGGACTGTTATTTCAATCCTTTTTATGATAATACTTAAAGAGAAGATCATTTCGGCTAATACTGTA
>SKSA01000032.1 GCA_007118195.1 Anaerobacillus sp.
AACTCAAAACTCAAAACTCAAAACTCAAAACTCAAAACTCAAAACAAAATTCACACCCCTTCTACAACGTTCATCAATTCCTTCACATTTATTCGTTCATAATAGCTATGATCTTCTAAATTTCATTTATTTTCACTTTTAATATGTAATTTTATAAAAGAATAAGTCGGAAAGTTTTTCCAATTCTCTATAGGAATTTTCTTTTTAATTAGAGAAATAAGAGATAAAATGAGTTCGAAAAAATCCCATTTTGATTATTATGGTTTGAAGATTTTTGAACAACTTGAACATTATTTCTTAATAGTTAAAAAGGAGTCCTGCTATGAAACCTATTATATTCCCTTTTTTCGTCATCTTTTTTATCATCGCCTGTAGCTCAGAAACATTAAACGATCTTTCCTTAAATGAATATCAGATTGTACAAGAGCCATTAGTCTCTTCAGTAACGACTACTCAAACTTTGGCTAGTACAAATGCAAATGCTTATGAAGGAGCTGCCACTAAAAGCATCACTGATAATGACAAAGCAATTGAAACAACTTCAGATCAACGTTTAGTTGAGCTAACTTTAGAAAGCATAAACGAAAATGAAGTAAAAGAAATTAAAGATGGTGTTTTTCAAACTGTAGTTACTGAAATGACCGAAAGTGAAGAAAATATAATTAGTATTAATTTTTTTACGTGGATCAATGATAAGAAAGGCATTAATTTAATTGATGCCAGTTATTTTAATGATGATAAAATGGCTCACGGTAAAAAAATTGGAGAATATTATAATGACCTTTGGATCGACAAAGAAAGTTTTTTTTTAAGTTATCATGACTTAATGCTAGACATCGCATTTTTAGAAACTGCTGAAAATGGGCAAATGTACACATCAAATATTTCAATTGGATTAAGTAAGGAAGATTTAATATCTGCGTTGGGGTCACCAATCATTTCAGATTGGTATCACGGTGGAACATATTATTTTTACAATGATATCGGCTTTATTTTAGACGACAAAGAAAAAGTCGTATCAATCAACATGCCCGGAAATCGCGTAAAAATCACATTAGAAGAAGTTCCTATATTGCTAGGAGAGCCAACAACGATCGAGTATTTTGAAAAGGAAAATACCATTTTTTACTCCTATGAGGTTGGTCAATATACATTATCATTTGAGAGCGTTAGTGAAGACGAAAACATTGCAAACATTTGGTTGAATTAATGAATTTCATCATTCAATATTCTCGCCATTAAGTATCTATATGTAGTTGCGTTAAGTCGTTCGCAACTACATATAGTTTGATATGGCTCGATTTAGGTAATTATGAAATTCACTCGAATGAAAAATAAAAAGATAAAACCTAAAGCTTTCGCTTTAGGTTTTTAAATATGATTCAATTGTACTCCACGCTTTTTCTTTCCCAAACGCAGTTTCAGAAGAAAAAGTAACAATAGGATCGTTAGGATCTTTGTTTAATTTTTCTTTAATTGCTTTCTCATGCTTTTGTAATTTCCCTTTAGGAATTTTATCGGCTTTTGTTGCAATGATAATCACTCGTTTACCCATGTGTTTTAACCACTCGTACATGGCTACATCATCTTTTGTTGGGTCGTGGCGAATATCAATAAGCAAGATGACCGCTTTTAATGTATCACGAGTTGTAATGTATGTTTCAATCATTCTTCCCCAAGCGTCCCGTTCGCTTTTAGGAACTTTCGCAAAGCCATACCCTGGGACATCGACGAAATACATCATTTCATTAATAATATAAAAATTTAGTGTTTGTGTCTTACCGGGCTTTGATGAGGTCCTTGCTAAGTTTTTTCGGTTAATCATCTTGTTAATAAAAGATGATTTACCTACATTAGAGCGTCCAGCTAAGGCAACCTCTGGGAAGCCTGTCTGTGGATACTGCTCAGGTTTTACAGCACTAATTACAATATCACTTTGTGTTACTTTCATTTCTTCTCTCCTACTAAAGCATGCTTTAATACTTCATCTAAATGTGACACAGGGATGAACGTTAAATCTTGACGAACGCTTTCTGGAATGTCATCAATATCTTTCTCATTGTCTTTCGGAAGAATGATAATTTTCAAACCAGCACGGTGAGCACTCATCGATTTTTCTTTTAATCCACCGATTGGAAGCACTCGACCTCTTAACGTAATTTCACCAGTCATTCCTACTTCTTTCCGCACTGGGCGCCCTGTTAAAGCGGAAATCAACGCTGTAGCCATCGTTATACCTGCAGAAGGTCCGTCTTTCGGTGTTGCTCCTTCAGGGACGTGAATATGAATATCATTCGTTTCATGGAAAGTCGGATCAATATTAAGTTCTTCAGAACGAGAACGTATATAACTAAAAGCAGCTTGGGCAGACTCTTTCATGACGTCCCCCAACTTACCTGTTAACGTTAACTTACCTTTTCCTGGCGAAAGCGAGACTTCGATCGCTAGTGTATCTCCACCTGCGGATGTATATGCTAGACCAGTTGCTGCACCGATTTGATCTTCCTCTTCTGCAATACCATAACGGAACTTCGGCTTTCCTAACATTTGTTCAACCGTATTATTTGTTACGATCACACGCTTTTTCTCGCCTGATACGATAATCTTCGCTGCTTTACGACAGAGCGTTGCCATTTGCCGTTCTAAATTTCTGACACCCGCTTCACGTGTGTAGTAACGAATTACCTTTAACATCGCTTCTTCTTTTACTTGCATTTTTCCTTTATCAAGACCGTGGTCTTTCATTTGTCTCGGCAATAAATAATCTGTCGCTATATGAAGTTTTTCAACCTCCGTATAGCCTGGAATATGAATAATTTCCATTCGGTCTAATAGTGGACCTGGGATTGTGCCTACATTATTAGCGGTAGTTACAAACATGACTTTCGATAAATCGTAAGGTTCTTCAATGAAATGATCACTGAACGAGTTATTTTGTTCAGGGTCTAACACTTCTAACAATGCTGATGATGGATCCCCACGGAAATCATTAGCCATTTTATCAATTTCATCTAATAAAAATACCGGATTGATCGTTCCAGCTTTTTTCATCCCTTGAATGATGCGGCCTGGCATTGCGCCAACATACGTACGGCGATGTCCACGAATTTCCGCCTCATCACGAACACCACCTAATGAAATCCGGACAAAATTTCGCTCTAGTGACCTTGCAATCGACCTTGCTAGTGAAGTTTTTCCGACGCCCGGTGGTCCTGCCAAACAAAGAATTGGGCCTTTTAATTCATTCGTTAATTGTTGGACAGCTAAATATTCTAATACCCGTTCTTTCACTTTTTCAAGTCCGTAGTGATCTTCATTTAAAATATTTTCTGTTCGCTTAATATCTAACACATCAGTTGTTTCTTTTTGCCATGGAAGGTTAATCAGCCATTCTAGGTAATTGCGAATTACGGAGCTTTCCGCGGAAGTTGCCGGCATTTTTTCATAACGGTCAAGTTCTTTATAAGCTTTTTCTTCAATGGACTCAGGCATCTCCGCTTCTTCAATTCGCTCTTTGAATTGTTGAATTTCCCCTTCTTTTCCTTCTTTATCGCCTAGTTCTTTCTGGATTGCTTTCATTTGTTCACGTAAATAATATTCTTTTTGCGTGCGCTCCATTGACTTTTTCACGCGTTGACCAATTTTTTTCTCTAAACCTAACACTTCTTTTTCATTGTTCAAAATTTCAATGAGCTTGCTTAAACGTCCTTTAACAGAAACGGTTTCAAGTATTTCTTGTTTTTGAACAATTTTTAATGGAAGATGAGAAGCAACTACATCTGCCAAACGTCCTGGTTCAACGATATCAGCCACAGATGCTAATGTTTCTGCCGATATTTTTTTTGAAAGCTTAATATATTGATCAAATTGTACAAGAACGTTACGCATCAATGCTTGTTCTTCAGCATCATTTGCCTCTTCATCTTCAATGAGTGTCATTTCTACTTCGAAAAATTCTTCATTAGTTAAAAAATTTTCTACTTTTGCACGTTGCAAGCCCTCAACGAGGACTCGAATCGTTCCGTTAGGCAGTTTTAACATTTGCTTTACTTTTGCAAGTGTTCCAATTGGATAAATTTCCTCTTCTGTCGGTTCATCAATCGCTATTTCCTTTTGTGTGGCAAGAAAAATGTTATGATCATTCACCATTACTTTTTCTAATGCTTGAACTGATCTATTACGGCCGACATCTAAATGGAGTACCATTGTTGGATAAACGAGAAGTCCTCTAAGTGGTAAAAGCGGAATCACAATTTTATTTTCTTCTGTCATATGTATACACCTCCGTACAACACCATCGTTTAAAACGTTAATCTTGTACAATTTTATCTTATCATACAAGCTTTGTCTAATTATTAGTAATTTACTTAAATATTGGAGAGAGTGAAGTTAGCTACTCTTATTAGAATATCCGAAAGTAATCGGATTATATCAACATACAGCTAAAACATTAGAAAGGACTGCCTCATTAGTAAAAGTGTAAAAAAAGCATGAGACAGTCTCGAATATATTTTTAAACTGGAGTTGGTTCGTTTCCGATTTGGTTAATCGCACTAGCAGGAATAACTTCATCATCACTAACACTTTCTTCTTTCACAAATGCTAAGTCAAATACTTCTTGAAGTGTCGAAACAGCTATGACTTCAATTTCGTTTTGTTCTTTAAATATAAATTGGTAATTTTCAACCGGAACTATCACCCGTTTAGCGCCCGCTTGTTTCGCTGCTTCTACTTTAGCAACAACACCACCAATTGGTTTTACAGTACCATGAATACTTAATTCACCTGTCATCGCTAACGTATTGTCGACTTTAAACTGATAAATGGCTGAATATATCGCTGTTGCCATTGAAATACCAGCGGAAGGACCATCAATCGGAATCCCGCCCGGAAAGTTAACATGAATATCATAGTCTTCGGTTGCAACTCCCATTTGTTTTAACACCGTAACCACATTTTCAACGGATCCTTTAGCCATACTTTTTCTTCGAATTGATCGAACTCGATCTCCTGTACTTTCTTCTTCAGCGATACCGGTAATATTAATTTTTCCATGCCCTTTATTTTCATAAGCTGTTACTTCAATCTCAATAATTGCCCCTGAATTCGGTCCATACACTGCAAGACCGTTAACTAACCCAACTTGCGCTTCGTCATGGACTTTCTTTTCAGGCCGTGGCGTGCGTTGACTTGAATGAATGACCCACTCCACATCTGAAACTTTAATCATGTTTCTGTTTTCTGCGGTCGCAATTCCTGATGAGATTTGTACGATATTTACTGCTTCACGTCCGTTCGTTGCATATCTTGATATCAGATCAAGAACACCGTCTTCAAAATCAAACTCAATTTTTGCGACAGCTTTTCTGGCCACTTTAATGATTTCTTTAGGTGTTAAAGCGCGAAAATACACTTCTAGACAACGTGAGCGAATCGCTGGAGGAATTTCTCCTGGACTTCTTGTTGTCGCCCCGATTAAGCGGAAATCAGCAGGTAGCCCATTTTTGAAAATATCATGAATATGTTGTGGTATTTGTGTGTTTTCTTCACTATAATAAGCACTTTCTAAGAAAACTTTCCGGTCCTCAAGAACCTTTAACAGTTTATTAAATTGAATAGGGTGAAGTTCACCGATTTCATCGATAAATAAAACACCACCGTGTGCCTTTGTTACTGCTCCATGCTTCGGCTGCGGAATACCCGCTTGTCCCATTGCTCCTGCGCCTTGGTAGATTGGATCATGGACAGAACCGATAAGTGGATCAGCAATACCTCGTTCGTCAAACCGAGCTGTTGTCGCGTCTAACTCTACAAAAACACTTGATACACGGAACGGTGAAGAAGAATTCTTCTTTGCTTCTTCAAGAACAAGTCTTGCAGCAGCAGTTTTCCCTACTCCTGGTGGTCCATAAACAATAATGTGTTGCGGGTTAGGTCCACATAAAGCAGCCCTTAACGAACGAATCCCATCTTCTTGTCCGACGATTTCATCAAAGCTTTTCGGTCTGACTTTTTCGGATAGTGGTTCACTTAGTCTAATCGATCTCATTCTTCTTAACTGTTCCAATTCTTTTTTTGATTCTTTATCTACAGATACTCGTTGAGATCTTTGACCTTTTAACAAGTTCCAAAAATAAAGACCAATAACAATCCCAAAAAATAATTGAATTAACAATGCAATGCCTGTCCAATTCATGAAGTACCCTCCTACTTATTTTCAAGATGTACACTTTAGTATCTCCGGTAATGAATGGAGTAATCTTGAAAAAATAAGAAGGGAATAATTGTTAT
>SKSA01000203.1 GCA_007118195.1 Anaerobacillus sp.
TAAAAGCGCAACATCCTGAATTTGAATTATCTAGTTATGGCCCGCATGCTACAGCAGGAGTTTCTTGTGCTGACTGTCATATGCCATACCAAAGAGTTGATGGTAAAAAGAAGGTTTCTTCTCACCGTTGGGGTTCTCCTTTAGAGACTATTCAAGAATCTTGTACTACTTGTCACGGTGATAAAACACCAACACAGTTAGAAAACCGTGTTAAAGATATTCAAGACCGTCATAAAGTGGCATTACTTGAAGCTCAAGAGTTAAATACAGTTGCTCACTATTATGTGAATCGTATGATTACTGCTGGAGTTCCACAAGAAAAAATTGAAGAAGCACAAGAGCGTATTCGTAAGGCTCAATGGTTCTGGGATTTCATTGCGGCAGAAAATTCTTACGGCTTCCATAACCCAGATGGATCCATTGATGCATTCAGAACTTCATCTATTGAATCGCAAGCAGCCATTGTTCTTGCTACAGAAGAGTTGTCTAAACTTGGCGAAGATATCGATGAGTTAAAGCGTCAAATCGAAATAACAATGGAAGCAATCGTCAATGAAGAGGATCCTTTCGAAAAACATAAACATGCAACAAACGAATGGTTCCCTGCTCAAAACTAATTGTGACAAACACCGTACATATTTGTGCGGTGTTTTTTGCGGCTGAATATGTAATATTGTGTGTTTCTAAAAAAAGACTGTTTATTCTGAAAAATAACTGTAAATACTAACATAGTAAACTTTTATTCTATTGTGTTGAAGATTACTCTCGATGAATTATGGTTACTGTACAAATAATCACACATTATCACATAAATCATTCACAGTTCTTTCACCCTCGAGTGTGACTTTTATCACAGTTATAAAAAGGGCAAAATATTAAAGTCAAAGTAAGATGAAATATTTATAGAGATAGACTAATTAAAGGGGAGAAATAAATATGAAAAAATTGTTTAGGGGTTTCGTTTTATTCATAGCGGTTCTCGTCATACAATTAACACTTTTACCGCCTAACGAGGCCTATGGAAATGAAAGCTCGCTTACCTTTTCTGAATTAAGTATTCAAGTAATGCCAGAATTCATCAATCCTGAAGATTGGGACTATACGGTACCTTCCTTACTAGTAGGGTATCACGGTAGTGTAGTAAATGAAACTGAAGAGCCTTATGATGGAGAGATTATTGTTAGAGTTCCTACAAACTTATCTCAATTCCAATTAGGTTATGTTGCCCAAGAGGTTGATGCAGAACGACACCTTCCAGTAGATTTCACTGTGAATGAAGAAGGTCAATATATTGCTTTATCACCACAAGAACCGATCCTTCCTAATGAAACATTTAATTTTATAATCGAACACTTTAGTGCCTCAATTGAAGGTGGGGGAGAACGCAATTTCACATACGAGTTTTTGGCCAATTCGGATATAAGTGATTTTAATCTTGCAATTTATGCGCCCTACAGAGCTGAAAATTTTCAAGTAGATCAAGAACCAACCTTTATTACCGATAATTTCGGAGTAGACATCTATGTTTATGAGTTAGGAAATCTAAATCAAGGAGAGGTTTTAGAGTTTGAAGCCTCTTATTCAAAGGATAGTATCGTTACTACGATTGAAGCCTTTAATAGCTTTGAAATGCCGAATGATGAAACTCATGCAGGACTTAATGAACAAGGTCAGGCCCAGGGTGGAAACAATTCTTTAATAAGTACCGAAGATGCGGTTTTAATTAGTTTAACAATCATCATTGTTGGGGCCTTCATCTATATTATTCTTCGAAAAAAACAAGATGGAAAAACAAATTCTAAGGAAAAAAGTGTAACTCCAAAAAAAATTATTAATAAAGAAGAAGAGATCAAGAAATTGAGAAAAATGTTGGCTGAAGGACAAATTGATGAAAAGACGTACAAAGAAAAACGTTCTAAATTAGGTTAAGGAGGAGCTTAAATGACAAAGAATACGAAAGTGTTACTTGCTGGTAGTACGATCATTGTGGCTATTTTAATCTTATTAATAGCGGCTACACCAGGAGCTAGTGGAACAGAAATACCCCTGGCACAAGCTGTAACAAACCCGGAACAATACAAAGATCGTTATGTTAATACAGAAGGTTTTTTAGTAGAAGAATCGATCGATTGGCGAGCAGACGAAATTGAATTACGTTTTAATCTCGTCGATGAAGATGGGAATACGCTGTCGGTTTTCTATGACCGTGTAAGACCAGACAACTTCAGTGAAGGAGTCATTGTACTTTTAGGAGGATATATCCAATCTGACGGCGTTTTCTATGCAGAACGAGTTCAAACAAGATGTCCATCATCTTACGAAGGAGAAAAGCCAGAAGAAGGTTATGACCCGGCAGTACATCAGGAAACACAAGGAAATAATAATTAATGAGAGAACGTATTAAATGATAGTTTGTAATTTCGATATTTTTGAAGTAGATTTCTTTAGAGTATCGGTTAAATGAAACGAACTATATTATGTCACGGGTTTAGACATAAAAAACGCTAAGGGAAAATAGAACTCTTACCTATTCTTCCTTAGCAATCCAAACGTAAAGAAGGTGGAACAAAAGTGCACATCATCGGGAATTTATCAATTTATTTAGCGTTAGCTTTATCAGTATATGCATTAATCATATTTATATTAGGAATTTATAAACAAGATCAACGATTAGTAGATAGTGGAAAAGCAGCAACATTAGCAGTCTTTATTTTAACTTCAATTGCAATGTTTCTAATGTTGATACTATTAGGTACAAGCCAGTTTCAATTCGAGTACGTAGCTTCTTATACGAGTACAGATTTGCCTTTAGTTTACAAGTTAGCTGCTTTATGGGCAGGTAATTCAGGTTCATTATTATTATGGACATTTTTCCTAACGATGTATACGGTAATGGTTGCTTATTCAAAGAAATTGAAAAACAACCCAATGGTTCCGTATATCTCTTCTATTTTATTAGGGAATACAATTTTCTTCTATATTATTCTTGGTTTCGTAACAAAACCATTTGGTTTACTTGATTTTGTTCCACAAGAAGGGCGTGGATTAAACCCTATGCTTCAAGACCCTGGAATGATTCTTCATCCAGTGACGCTTTATCTAGGGTATGTAGGTTTTGCTGTTCCATTTGCCTTTGCTATTACCGCTTTAATTTTAAAAACAACTGATGCATTTTGGTTACGAATGACTCGCCGTTGGACGATCATTGCATGGTGTTTCTTAACGTTAGGTAATGTTATTGGTGGTTGGTGGGCTTATCTAGAATTAGGCTGGGGTGGCTATTGGGCATGGGACCCTGTCGAGAACGCATCATTTATGCCGTGGCTTACCGCAACTGCGTATTTACACTCAGTGATGATTCAAGAGCGAAAAGGAATGTTAAAAGTATGGAATATTAGTTTAATTATTCTTACGTACGCTTTAACGATTTTCGGAACGTTCTTAGTAAGAAGTGGCGTACTCACGTCCGTCCATGCCTTTGGAGATACAAACATTGGGTCTTACTTCTTAATCTTCTTAGCATTAGTCGTAATTTTCTCGCTTTACGTATTAATGAGCCGTTATCACTTATTAAAGCAAGATAATGGTCAATTCGAGTCACTTTTATCGAAAGAAAGTAGTTTCCTAGTTAACAACTTAATTTTAGTTGGTGGTACTTTCGCAGTATTTTGGGGAACGATTTTCCCATTAGTATCTGAAGCGGTTAGAGGCTATAAAGTTACCGTAGGTATCCCATTTTTTAATGCAGTGATGTCACCGATTTTATTAGGATTAATTTTTGTTATGGCCATTTGTCCGTTAATTGCATGGCAACGCTCTACGGTGAAAAATTTAAGAGATAATTTCTTAGTTCCAGCGATTATTAGTATTGTCATTGCCGGACTATTAGTTGGTTTAGGAATGAGAGCGGCTTATCCAATTCTTGCTTATGGGCTTATCTCGTTTATGTTGCTAACACATTTACTAGAAATTTATAGAGGAATAAATGCACGCAGAAAAGTAACAAAAGAAGCTTATCCAATTGCTTTATATCGACTAATGGTTAGAAATCGTCGTCGCTACGGTGGTTATATCATTCACTTTGGGATCGGTCTTATGGCGATCGGAATTGTTGGTTCTGCTTTTGATCAGGAGACGATGCAAACTGTCCCTAAAGGTGAAACTATTGAAATTCAAGACTATGTTCTTACTTACGAATATTTAGCACAACGAAGAGAAGGGGTAAATGATGTCGTCTTTGCGAATATCCACGTACAGAAAGGTGGAAAAGACATTGGTTACATTCAACCAGAAAGACTCTTTTTTGCTAATTGGGAAGAGCCTCATACTCAGGTAGCGGTTCATTCAACTTTAAGGGAAGACCTTTATGTTGTTTTAAGTGGTTGGGAATCTGATGAGCGAGCGACCTTTGTTATCAAAGTGAATCCACTTGTTCAATGGGTTTGGATTGGAAGTTACGTATTAGTAATCGGTTCTATATTCGCTGTTTGGCCTGGCAAATACGGAAATATCACACCGAGATATAAAGGACCGAAGAGGAAGGTGTCTTAAATGAAAAAAGTACTTTTAGTAATGACACTTTTGTTCGCGTTTATTGCCGCCCCAGTACATGTTGTACATGGGGACGGTCATAACCTAGATAACTTTGATTATAAATCACAAGAGTTTAAAGAAATAGCTAGCCAATTTATGTGTTTGTGCGGATGTGGTCAAGATCATTTTGAATGTAATATGCAAGGCTGTGGTTTAAATGATTCATTTAAAGCTGAGATAAGAGAAATGATGGATGATGGCCTTGGTAAAGATGAAATTAAAGATTACTATTTAAATATGTATGGTGAGGAAATTTTAACAGCACCAGAAAGGCGCGGATTTAGCCTTGTAGCATGGGTTTTACCATTCGTTGCCCTTGGTGGTGCAGGTACAGGAGTTTTCTTTGTGGTTCGTAAGTGGATTGCAGAGGGAAAAGGTGTCGAGCAAATAGAAGCAAATTCAGCAGATAAAGATGAGACTGAAGATGAAATTGTGAAATCGATTATTGATGAGGAACGTAAAAAATATTACTAGGAGGGAAAAATGAAACTTATTAAAGTAGTAACATTACTTCCATTAATATTTATTTTGTTTAGTTCAAGTATTAGTGCTTTAGCTTCCGGTGAATATGATATTAACTCACCGGAAGTAAAGGCAATCGCATCTCAGTTTTCTATGCAAGGTCATGAAAATCACGATTTAGCGACATGTGCGACGAAACTTACCTATTATGAAGATATTGCTGAGCTCCTCAATGAAGGGAAATCAGAACAAGAAATACTCGATTATTATTATAGTATGTATGGTGAACAAGGTTTAAGGGCCCCTAAAATGGAAGGTTTTAGTTTAACCGCTTGGATCACCCCTTTTATAATTTTAGGAGTAGCTGGTTTTGCCCTTTTCATAGGATTAAATAATATCGTAAACAAGCAGAGAAAACATCTCTATAAAGATGACGAAGAAGTTGATATTGATAAAGAGATTATTAATAGTGTCATTGATGAGGAACGTAAAAAGTATTTCTAGGATGTGAAAACGATGGGTTATATAGTTGGTTTGTTAATTTTAGCGTTTTGTCTATATTTGGTGATAACTCCTTTGTTAAGACCAAAACAATCTACAAAACCATTAGAAGTGCTGGAAGAAGAATTTGACGAAATTTCTCTTGAAAGTGTTTATGCAACGCTAAATGAATTGGAAATGGATTACAATATGCAAAAACTTTCTGATGAGGATTATCAAAGATTAAAATCAGAATACGAAAACTTAGCTGCTGAACTTATTGCGAAAGAAAAAAGACAAGATGGAAATTCAGCGAAAAGCCAGGATAATGTCGTGAAAGATATTGAAGCTGAAATTGAAGAGGAGCTTGCGAAACTTCGAAAAGAAAGAGAGGAGAAATAATAATGACAAAGCTGATATTAGCATCAGTTGTTGGTGGATCTTCTCCTTTCCACAACCCTGGTCATTTACGCATGTGGTATAATTCGCCACTAAGGAATTTCGATGCGCACCTTTTTACCGCAATTTTAGTAATTATTATCGCTGCTGGTATCGGTTGGTTCACTTACTTTCAATTAAAAAATAAAGCTTTAGAAGAAGAAGTAGGGGCAACTGCAGACGAAAAAGAATTTCACGATTTAGTGGTTAAACAAAAAGTAATTTTAAATAAGCTAGTAGAGTTAGAAGAGAAACATAAAGCTGGTGAA
>SKSA01000097.1 GCA_007118195.1 Anaerobacillus sp.
GCAGGTCGTATGGCTTCACAAATCGGTGCGCAGTTCCTACAAAAATCGAACGGTGGAAAAGGAATTCTATTAGGTGGTATTCCTGGCGTTAAACGCGGAAAAGTGACCGTTATTGGTGGCGGTGTCGTTGGAACAAATGCAGCTAAAATTGCGATGGGACTTGGCGCTGACGTAACCATTATCGACCTTAGTCCAGAACGACTTCGTCAACTAGACGATATTTTCGGTAACGACATTCAAACATTAATGTCAAATCCTTTAAATATCGCTCAAGCTGTTGCGGAATCAGATTTAGTGATCGGTGCAGTTTTAATTCCTGGTGCAAAAGCTCCTAAACTAGTATCAGAAGAAATGGTTAAAGCAATGTCTCCTGGCTCTGTAATTGTTGACGTTGCAATTGATCAAGGTGGAATCTTTGAAACTGTTGATCATATTACGACACATGATAACCCAACATATGATAGACACGGTGTTGTTCATTATGCCGTTGCAAATATGCCTGGTGCTGTTCCGAGAACGTCCACTATCGGTTTAACAAATGTGACTGTACCCTATGGATTACAAATTGCAAATAAAGGTGTTAAAAAAGCAATAACTGAGAATCCTGCACTTTACCCAGGAGTTAATACAGCTAATGGTCATATCACATACGAAGTAGTTGCTAAAGACCTTGGTTATGAGTATGTTTCAGTAGAAAAAGCCCTTGAAAAAGAAGCAACAACCGTTTAATAAAATTGAAAAAAGAAAGGGCCGACACTAAAAAAGCGTTAGCCCTTTCTTTTTTTCGATCAATATCATTTAATTTCACTACATAATAAGGAGTAAAAAAATGAGCAACGTTAGTTATCGTGATACATGGACCGAAATCTCACTTAATGCTATTTATGATAATACTCAAACTTTTAAAAAAAATATTTCTAAAAGAACTAAATTAATGGCAGTTGTTAAAGCAGATGGATACGGACACGGGGCTATTGAGGTTAGTCATGCAGCGATAAAAGCAGGTGCAGATTATTTAGGAGTTGCCATTTTAGATGAAGCACTCGCCTTACGTGAAGCAGGAATTACAACTCCTATCCTTGTTTTAGGTTACACTCCACCTCGCTCAATAGAAAAAGCGATCGACAGTAATATCTCATTAACTGTATATTCCAGTGAGGTTCTTACTGAAATTATATCTATTTCTAGGAAGTTAAATAAAACAACCAACATTCACCTTAAGGTGGATACAGGTATGGGCAGAGTCGGAGTAACAACAAAAGAAGCATTGCTTTCTTTAGCTTTAATGGCACAGGATACAACCCATGTACATTTGGAAGGTTTATTTACCCATTTTGCAAACGCTGATAGTAATGATCAGACATATACAAATCAACAGTTCTATACCTTCAAGAAATTTATTAGTTATCTAGAAGAACATCACATTCAGATCCCAATTAAACATTGCTGTAATAGCGCCGCAACAATCTGCCACTCTAACATGCACTTAGATATGGTACGTGTCGGTATAAGTCTTTATGGTTTGCTCCCATCAAAAGATATCAATCACTCTGCATTTCCGTTAAAGCAGGCAATGCATTTTAAAACAAAAGTATCGGCAATAAAACAAATCTCAGGAGGGAAAGTGATAAGTTACGGTTGTACCTATTTAGCCCAAAAACGTACTAATATAGCAACCATTCCTGTAGGATATGCAGATGGATTATCTCGTTTATTATCAAATAAGGGGAATGTTTTAATAAAAAATCAACGTGTACCAATTGTAGGGCGAATTTGTATGGATCAAACGATGTTAGACGTGACTCGTATCCACTCTATCGATACTGAAACTGAAGTTACAATCTTTGGTGGTTCAAAAGAGGCCTTTATTTCAATTGATGAAGTAGCTGAACAGATGGGAACGATTAACTATGAGGTTGTTTGTTTAATTGGAAAACGAGTACCGCGAGTTTATATTAACACAACTCAGACTAAATTCTTAAAAATGTCTAATAAAGTCCTTGTTTGAAATAAAAAGGGGTGGACCACTGTCCACCCTTCTCTCCTACAATTTCATTACAAAGTTTATTTTTTTTCATTTGCTTCAATGTAAATACTTCGACTTGGAAAAGCAACAGAAACCCCTTCCCTTTCAAGTATTTCCATAATTTTAAAATTAACATCCTCTTTTATAGACAAATACTCTCCCCAAGCCGTCGTTTTTGTAAAGAAATAAAGAAAAATATCTAAACTACTGTCATTAAATTTATCAAAGCGAACGAAGATTAACTCTTGATCGATGTCGGAATGACTTTTCAGCATTTCATCAATTTTTTTCACACATTTCTCTACCTTTTCTTTCGGAGTAGTATAAGTAACTCCTAAGTTAAAGGAAATTTGTCTTTTGCCCATCTTAGTCCAGTTGGTAATCGGTTCATTGGATAATGTAGAGTTAGGAACTGTGACAATCGCTTGGGCGAATGTACGAACTTTAGTGCTTCGAAATGTTATTTCTTCAACCGTCCCTTCTACGCTCGGAGTTTTAATCCAATCTCCTATTGTAAATGGTTTTTCGCTAATAATAATAACTCCGCCAAAAAGATTGGCGATCGCATCTTTCGCTGCAAGGGCAAATGCTAGTCCACCTAAACCTAAGCCTGCCACAAAACCATTAACGTCGTATCCCCATTCATCAGCAATGATACTAATTATTAAAGCAATAATAACGATTCGTACTAATTTTGATAAAAACGGTAATAAAATTTCGTCTACCTCTACATCAAATTTTGACCCCACTTTTTGGAACAACACCGATGTTGATGCAGATAAATTAAATAA
This sequence comes from Anaerobacillus sp., assembly GCA_007118195.1. GTDB lineage: Bacteria > Bacillota > Bacilli > Bacillales > Anaerobacillaceae > Anaerobacillus. The sequence goes on from SKSA01000097.1 coordinate 2,818, forward strand.
CCCGTAACCAATTAGAAAAATAATAAAAGAGCGATATAATTGTAAAATTAGATCGTCTGTTTTTTCCTCTAAAGGTAAATACATTAACGAGAGATAAAATCCTAAGCCAACAAAAAATAATCGTAGCGGTCCCTCAAAAGCAACGAAAACATTCGACAATAATTCAGTTGGTGTTTTTTTCGCTAATCTTAACAATAATTTAAAAATATATTTCGTAAAAATCTTTCTAAATACATGAAATAAAATAAATATTGCTATGGCAATCCCGATCTCTTCCCACTGAGTTAACCACTCATATCGGGATATAAATTGTTCAAACATTTAGCCAACGACCTCACTTTATTATTTATACTCAAATAAATGATATACTTACTAGCTATATCATGCAATATAAAAAAGAATGACCTATACCTTTTTCGCTTGATCAACCAAATATAACATAGTTGTTAAATTCTTTGTCGCTTTGAAGAACTTTATTTGTATAGAAAACAAAAATACTACATAATATTCAAATTTTTAGATTTATTCGTATTTATTTTCATATAGATTAATGTTTAAATAGTATTATGGGAGTTATTTAGAGAAATTGTTAAATGTTTTGAGAGGGGTGAAAGGTATGTATGTAATAACTGCAAAAAACATTTCCAAAAAATATATAACAGGAAATCAAAGAAATATCTTGTTTGATGACATATCACTAAATGTTCATGAAGGGGAAATTATCTTTATCAGTGGAGAATACGGAAGTGGAAAAACAACCCTGCTAAAAATGATCGCTGCTATGACCCCACCTAACCATGGAAAGATTAAAGTTTTAGGAAAAGACTTATTAACCATTGAAAAACGTTCCGATTGGCGCCTGAAACATATAGGCTTTTTAACAAATGATGATTCTTTAATACCTTATCTAACTGTAAAACAACATTTATTAATGGGACTTAATGAAGCTGATTCTGATTACAAACTACTTAATGAAGAAGCACAGTATATTTTAACGATGCTTGGCATCAACGAAAATCAACTTAGTCATTATCCCGAAGCTTTATCAAAAGTAGACCGGTTAAAAATTACTCTTGCTAGAGTGTTAATGGCGAACCCTCGTCTTTTATTGTTAGATGAACTTACGAGTGAATTAAATGAAGACGAATGCTTCGATTTTTATCGTATTCTTATTGAATTTGCAAGAACACAAAACATAACACTAATTCTTACTGGGGAAAATCAAAATTGTGATATTGCAGACAGAATACTTAAGCTTGAAAGCGGAAAACTTATTGAAGTTAATGATAACAAAAAGTATGTTTTACATTAAAACAATTGAAAGCGTTTACTGTAATTTAATAAGAAAAAAAGCTAAGGGCTTTGCAACCCCTTAGCTTTTTTATAATTATTACAATGCTAAAATAGCGTAAGCAACGCCAATAACACCTATTAATAAAAGTATATAGACCGGTTTTTTCGGCATCTCACCGTCTTTTTCCATTGCTTTACCAAACATAAAGAACACTAATGGATGAACTAAAAACGGCATCGAAAAAATAAATGGTATTAAAGCTGCCGCACTATTACCAAACATACCTTCTTGAACAGCAGCAAACAGCCCGAAGTGTGAAATAGCTGCCGTTTGCGCCATTGCAGCATAATCCATCGGCATAGCACTAAATGAAAGTAATGTTAATCCACCAAACACCGCACAAAGCTGCCAACCAAATGAAAATTGCATTAATGCTTTAACTTCTTTATTATCTTGACCACCTGCATTACGTAGATTTTTCATTGAAAGGATCGTTAAAAATACACCTACAGCAACAATAATTAGCGCAGGACCTAACATTAACGAGCCTCTTTCAGCACTCATTGCAAGAACGGAAAAAACAAACACGTGACCGAAAAATGGAATGTTAATCATAATTGGAGCACGGCTTGCAGCTACCTTTCCAAGGTCTCCAGCTGTACAAGCTCCGGTTAAACCTGAATGCGAAAGAGCACCAGCCATTCCAGGGGCTAAATTACGAACGTTAGTCGTACGAGCAAAGTACATTAGTAACGCAATCCCACCGAACATCCATAACAGTTGTCCGAAAAACCCATAAGCAAGAACAGAGTTCATACCTTCAATGGTAAATGCTTCACCAATTCTAGATCCACCAACCATAAAGTTAGCAGCAAGTACAACCGGAATACCGGCAAATAGCAATGCTTTAACCGTCGGACCAAAGCTATATTTATAAAAAATGGCCCCAATCGCTGCAGCGATCAGCATCGCAAAGAAAATTTGAGGTAATGCAATGATTGGTTGAATTAAATTAGCCATATAAAAAGATATTAATAAAACTCCAACAATTACAATAATCTCTAATACGCCTTTACGAATATATAGGTGCTTATTGCTAATTTTAGCTTTATTGTCAATTAAAATAATCGAACCGACGAGTCCAATATAAGCAATTAACGGATAATAACGACTTAACTCACCAGCGTTTAAACCTAAAATTAGTCTTACTAAACCTTCAATTCCTAGTAATAAGAAAAATGAACGTAAAATAAAAACAAATTGTGTTCGAGTTGTTCCTAACATCGTTTCTTCTGCAGACGGAACAATCATGTCTTCTCCTGATAGTTCTTTCCCACCGAGAATCTTCCTTAACTCTTGTCCACCGACAAAGAACGAAACGATTAAAGCAATAATTGTCGTTCTAGCAATAAAATTAACGATTGGAAATTCAGTTAATCCTGGCGTCGCTACTCCACTTGCCATTAACACATAACCCATCGTCAATCCAAAAATAACGATAATTAAAATAGGTGAATAACGTGTCCCTGCGACAACTGTTCTTGAAATAAGAACCATTGGGATTAATAAAAAGAGCGTTAACCAAAAATGGTTTAACATTTGCATACTGCCGATTTGTTCAATGATGGCTTCCATAAAAAAACTTCTCCCCTCTACCTCAACTCATTTTTAATATATTTTTTTGCATACCGTTGTATATAATACACGTTTTTATCAATAAGGTAAATAGGAGATCTATAGAAACATCTGATGACCTGTTAATTTGATTGAAACATAGAAAAGGTGACTCCCATAATAAAGTGAGAGTCACCTTTTTACTTATTTATTTAGTTTCTCATCTATAGCTTTACTTATTATTTCGTCACGATCGCGATTTTTCGTTTGTTTATAGGCTTGGTGCGTACTTATTGCTGCTCCTGCTGCGATGATTCCATTGGCAATTCCGTTTACAGTAAACCCTAAAGTAAAACCACTTGCAATGACCCCAATGAATAACAATATCCAGACAATTAACCAATCTTCAACTTTAGGTGTCCTCTTTAACGCATAACCGATAATCATTAAAGCTGGTACAACGATTGCTAACTGCTGACTAACTTCTACTTGAGAAAAAATTTCGGCAAGCA
>SKSA01000060.1 GCA_007118195.1 Anaerobacillus sp.
CCCATCCTTGAAGCATTCATAACCTGACAGGTTGTCAGGGCGAGTTAGTGAATGAAGATTTCGAGGTATATATTGAGGACAACGAAGGTAATGTCGTACTAGACGAAACCGTACAATCACTACCAAACGGATTTATCGACTTGTGGCTACCACGAGATAGAACGTATCAAATCACAATTGCTTACGATGGAAAAACTGCAGAATCTGAGTTTTCAACATTCGAAGGTGACGATACTTGCATTACAACAATGCAGCTGTCGTAAAAACAGAATTGAATAAAAAAATAGCTCAGTTCGCATTTGTGAACTGAGCCATTTTTTTATAAACTCAAATTTATTCACCTTGATTATCCTTTGTTAATTTTCTCATCCTTCTCGAAAGAATGATGCAATACAAAAGTGATAAGGAGGCTAAACTTAACGCAATATAAACAAAACGGTTCGAACTCGTATTTAAGCTAACAACATAGGAAACTCGCATCGTCATCCTGCCGAGATCCGTAAAATCGATTTTAGAAACTGAAGCACTTTCTATTAAAGGTGTATCAAGATTTGTGACGATCCATGAATCACTCGGAAACACAGTACTTCTTCTCGCTTCAATGTTTGTCGATTCCTTGTCATCCCAATAATAAACTTCTAAACTACTTGTGTCACTAATTTCAATAATATCTTTTGGGTAATTGAAATTCAAGTTTAGCGTGTTTGGTTTTATATTCTCGCTTACATTAATAATAACGAAACGATCACTCATAATAGAACCTTTTCGACCTCCCGAACGACCACCATATCCATCGGTTTGTTGATAAATGGTAATCGATTTCACCTCACTTGGCTCTAATTCTCCTGATAGTTCGTAGTAACCGCGATCCACTTCTTTAAGAGAAAGACCATCAGACTTAGATATAACATCAAAAAAGCCGATGTTCATTGGCCCCTCACCTCCTAGAGGTAACATTTCAGAAAATGTTTCACTCGTTGCTGATGTATTCTCATAAGTACGCGTCATTTGATACGTAAACGTTCCTTCATAACTACCATATCCCCTTACAAAGACATCAAGTTTTACGTTATTTGTTTCAGCAAAAGTGGTATGACTTTCACTGAAAATTGCAGTAGCTATGATGAAAAACAAGACGAGACGAAGCAAATGATGTTTCACTTAGACACCCCCGATTTCGTTACATTTCTAATCTTTTATACTCAATGATGTACATACAGTTATTTCATCATATACTTTTATTATATCACGCCTGGCGTTGTAATTAGTTAGTTCCATTACCTTTTATTCACTCCGTTGTAATTTTAAGACTGTCTACGTAATGGTGAACAGAGAAGTATAACTTCTATAATACTAGGAATAGCGATCGCCAACCTTCTTACGGACATTCATTCCGCTAACAAAATCCCCAAAGTACTACCACCCCCAATTCGCAAGGTTTCAACACCTCTCTCAACAAATATCGTTCTTTTTTATTCAATTATTCATAGGATATAGTAACGGATTCTTTTGATAGGACAGATTTAAGGGGTGTGCGTCATGGAGAGGCAAGCAAAAAGTGATCAACTGACAAACACGGAGAAAGTTTTATATTGGTTCGGTGGGATTTTATTTTTATTAGCTTTTACGAGTACGATTTTTTTAAGTAGCGTTCTAACTCCGCTCGCCGTGCTTCAATTACGTTTAACGTTTGTAGGAATTGCCCTCGTCTACTTTTTGGCGACCCATTTTTATGGTCAACGGTTACAAAAATTAATAGAGAAAATCACTAAAAAACGTACACAAAGAAGCGTTAGTAGCGAATTAGCAGATGCGGAATTTAAAGATAATACCGAGGTGAAAACTTGCGATGAAATTGTTTTTGCAAATAACAATCAAGAAAAATTTGAAGAGTTAGTAGAGGGTCTTATTGACGATAAGATTAGCAGTGCATCTGTAGTCCGTATTGATCAAAAAATTATTAAATCTACTGTAGTTCATTATAACAAAGATATTGTTGAAGAATTATCAACAATAGATGTTGAGGAAGTACCTGTAAAACATTCTACTCATGATATCCCAGTCGAAAACCAATCTAAAAATGTAATAAGCTTTCAATCACCGGCCGCCCTCACCAGACAAAAACAGTCTAATAAAAAAACACCTAAAGTAAAAACAGGTACTGAAATAGAATTAGGTAAGACGAGCACAAAAGTGGTACGAAATAAAAACGATAAGGTTACGATTTGGTTTAACGGCTCCGTCCGTGGGAAGAAATGAAGTCATCTGATACTCCCACACCTGAAGGAGATGGGCTTTCACGTTCGGGAAGTTCTGTAAGCCATTTGTGAGGAAAACGTACCGCCAACACTACCTTTCTTCCACCTAGCTCCTGGTGCCTGGCACTTAACTTTGTATATATATAAATAAGGCATCCATCAACAGTTTGACGGATGCCTCTTTTGTTAACGCTGTTTTCGTATTAATTGTTGCTTTTAACTATTATCCCAAGTAATACCAAGGGTTGGCAACACTCGTTTTCTGTAACAACAATAATCCCATGAAAAAAAGTCATTTACCAACCCAATTTATAGTAAAAGCAACCATCTTTACGAAAAGAGCCTTTGTTAAAAAATAAGATGAGCGACACCAACCACAATCGGTAATGTGATCAATGTGCGTAACAAAAAGATGAAAATTAAATCTTTGATACTTACTGGAAGCTTTGACCCTAAAAGGAACCCACCGATTTCAGACATATAGATAAGCTGAGTGACCGACACAGCAGCAATGACAAATCTCGTCATTTCACTTTCAATTCCACTTCCAATAACCGCTGGAAGAAACATATCCGCAAAACCGACAACCATCGTTTGCGCCGCTGCTTCGGCTTCAGGAACTTGTAGGAGCATTAAAATCGGTTCAAATGGCTTTCCGAGAATCGCAAAGACTGATGTATGCTCAGCAACGACTAATGCCACCGTTCCAATCGCCATAACGATCGGCAGTACGCCAACCCACATATCAAGAACGTTTTTAAAACCTTGTTTCACAACCGTAGAAGCACTCTTATTGCTTTGTGCTTTCGTAACAGCTTGATCAAGGCCCCATCTCACCATCGAAATGTCCGTTGGCACTGAATCTTCCGTTTTTAACTTAGCACTCTCGTAACCTGTGTCCGCTTTTTTTGATAAAGGTGGAATACGCGGCATAATAATCGCAGCTACAAACCCCGCCAAAATAATCGTAAGATAGTATTGAACAAAGTATTGCCCTAACTCTAAATATTGAAGAATGACAATCGAAAACGTAATCGAGACAACGGAAAATGTTGTTGCGACAACCGCTGCTTCACGTTTCGTATAATAACCTTCCTCATACTGTTTTGTCGTAAGCAGAACTCCAATCGTTCCGTCCCCTACCCATGAAGCTAAGCAGCCTAACGACGAACGTCCCGGTAGTGTAAAAATGGGACGCATCACTTTCATTAATAATGCTCCAATAAACTCAAGCAAACCAAAATTTAAAAGTAGCGGCAGAAAAATTCCAGCAAATAAAAACGTCGTTAATAAGATCGGGATTAAATCATACATTAATAATCCACCCGTATAATCAGATGAGACCCACTCTGGTCCCCAAGAAAAAACGGTAATGATCGCAAAAACCATTCCTAGAATACGAGTAACAAACCAAAAAACAGAAACATTTAACAATTGATTTACAAATTCATTTTTTAAAATCGCATCCGGTTTAAAGACTATTGCCATAAACGAACCGATCACCGAAAAAGAAATTAGTGCCACCGTGATCACGGGAATCGCACTTTCTATTAAAACTTTCAGTTCTTTGGCGAAAAATGCAATCGGAATCGTCACACTGTCACCTGATGAAATCGGCACTAAAAATAATAGTAACCCCAGTAGAGATGGGAGAATAAATTTCAAATAATCTTGCGTAGAATATGCTTGTGCTTGTCTATTTTGCTCTAGTTGTTTAGCTAACCCTTTCATGAAAGATCAATCTCCTCTATTTATCGTAACTTTTATTTTATTTAAGAATAAGTAGAATGAATATCATAATGTTTATTTTGCTTCACTACGATGCACACCTAATTATCTCAACTAGATGTAGATGGAGTGGCTAGTTTATAACTATTATGGCATTCACTCTATAGAATCATCATTTAAGACTCGTAGTTGCTCTTCATTAGCCTATTTTTTCACAACGTTTTATATAATATCACGCCACCGCATATTTATACAAGTGTTATTTTTGAATAGTTTTTCCGTACGCTCCCCCCCATCTACTCGCGTTATTTTAGTTGAATATTTTTTTTTAGCGGTTGATAACTTAGCACCTATAAATGAGGCCGCCTCATCGTTGAAGGGAAAAGGATAAAAGCAGGAAGAAACATTTGCTTAGCAGAAGCGTCCATTTTTGACATTCGAGGTAAACATCTGGCTCACGGTACATCTAAGCAAATGGTCACACCAGAACTGCAAAACATTGACCAGCCTGTCGCATCCATCGGATTTAAGCCCCTGCCGCCAAAGTTTATTTAAAGGAAGAGACGGGGGGGATTTTAGAAACATCGGCTCATTTCCGTCGCATCTTTTGTTTTGCGAACTCTATATTTTTAATAAAAAATAAAACATCCATTAGGGATGCTTACATTGATTTACTATATTAATTATTATTTTTCATTTTAGTATATATAGTTCCTTCTCTAGCTTGTTAATCTTATCGCTTATAAAGCCAACATATTCACCTCCCTCTTACTTTATTTCACCAGTACAGAACGTATATTGCAATAAAAAAATCGAACAATTGATAGGTCTGAAGACATACCTTGTTCGACCTCACTTTCATCCCACACCTGAAGGAGAGGGGTCTTCACGTTCGGGAAGTTCTGTAAATCTCTTTCTTTCATTAATATTTACCCTCCCTTAAACGAAACGGACGACGATTTCTAGTTTTTACTTCTTCCATTTTCTTTTGTTTCTGTTAAGATGGGATTATGGTCGCCATGTTTGAACAAGGTGATCCGTACGTATCAAAACCAGTGATAGTCTACTAGAATATCATAATTCTTAATAGATAAAGGAGCATCGAATAAATGCAACCGTTAATCATATTTTTAGCTCAACTTTTGTATGTGCCGATCTTTACGATGAGAACAATTATGCTGGTCAAAGGAATGAAAGAAAGAGCCGCCATGTTTGGTGTGTTGGAAGGTTTGGTGTTTGTCGGTGCTGTCGGCTTGGTGCTGAGTGACCTCTCCAATTTTGCCAATATGGGCGCCTACGCCTTAGGGTTTGGCGTCGGTTTGTATCTCGGAGCAATGATCGAAGAAAAACTCGCCATTGGCTATGTTACCATTGAAGCTAACATACCGACGCAAAATAAAGAATTGATCAATAAATTACGAGAAGTCGGATTTAGTGTTTCTTCATCGACCGTTCAAGGGATCGATACGCCAAGGTTTCTCCTCTATTGCACGGCAAGACGAGATCGAGAAAAAGAGTTTTATGACGTTGTCTCTTCTTATGAACCATATGCCTTTATCGCTTCCTATGAACCGAAATCATTCAAAGGCGGCTACATTACAAAAGCCATGAAAAAGAGACGAGAAAAATTTCTTAAAAAAGAGGAACGCAATGAAAGTATCGATGAAAGTACCAATGTAAAAAAACAAGACATGTAGTCTTAGCAGGCTGTTGAGGAACTATTCTCAACGGCCTTTTTTATTTGAACTCTTGCCAAAAGTCTAATTGTATTACCGTCAAGTATTTACAAGCAGTTTAAAAAAGCCATTTCACAAAGAAACAGCTAAATTTGTTATTAAATTTAATGTCTTAATAGATTTGCTAAGACTAGGAAGAAAAATTAAGACAATAGCACTTTGTAAAAATGTTAGAATAATATCTTTTTTCCAACTGTTACTTTTAGGATAACGATTCGTAATTCTCTGAAATACGAGAAATACCCCCCACCAAAATAATAAAGTATAGATGGCTTAACTGAAGCTACCGTACAATTCGTTATACAATCTACCTTCCCCTCCCTTATATTTGCATTTTTTTATATACCATAAAAAGTAAATTTATTAATCCTTTAGATTAGAAGGAACAAAAAGAAATAGCCCCCTTCCATCTAAGTAAGGCGAGCTATTTTTTCAGCAATATCATTCGACGAATATTCTAAAACAACAACAAACCTGCCCCTATTATAAACCCGGCAACGAAAAG
>SKSA01000161.1 GCA_007118195.1 Anaerobacillus sp.
AACAACCTACTATTAAGACAGAAACAATAGTTAAACAAAAATAGAATAATTTTTTTCTCATAGTTCAACCTCCTAAATAACTCTTTAAACAAGAATAGCAACAACTTCTTGTGCTAAACTGTTCATTACTTTAAGTGAATGTTTTCACAATATCTGCATTTCTATATTATAAATTTAACATTAATATCAACTAAGCACTCTCGAAATTAAGTTCTTTGTTCTTCTTTTGAATTTACTAATTCCCAGGGTTAACGTTTAAAGTTCCAACTCACTCTCCGCTTCACGTTAACCTAAAAGCTAATCATATTATGTTTAATTTTTTGATGGTTAAAAACAGACATCTAGTATGTATTTCTGAAATTCTAAAAAAAGAAATGAAGACACTACTCTACATGAACCTGGTGTGAATATCCAGAAAGGAGCTTCGATACTTCGTGAACTACGTGCTTCTCTAAGATGTACACAGAAACAGATGATTTCTTTTTATCGTCCAACCAGAATTCGAATTCAGTATAATTTCCGGAGTCGTCAAACAGCCCGTAGATTTTATTACTCATTTTAACCGGTTTTACCTCCACTTCCTTTATTTGATCCCACGTATATAACTGCTCATCAATATACACTCCTGTTGGAAGCAGTTGAAAAGTTGAGACCTTCCCTCTTAAAAGGATCACCATTGGGAGGTACAGGGTTATGAAAAGATTAGCCCATGCAAAGTCTTCCTTATAAATGAAATTCAAACTAATTAGCGCCAACATAATAATTGTAGTTACAGAAACCATCATGCGTTTCATTTTCCAACTTTTCGATTGAAAACTAAGGTTTTCTGCTTTTCCAATCACTGTTCTAATTGAGATTTCGTTCATGTTATCTGTCGGATATATGGCCTTTTCTTTTACTGTATAGATCATTCTTTTCTGCTTTAAGTAAACCGTCCACACGATCGTCAACACTACTAGTAAGAAAAGATTAAACAAAACACTAGTTAGCACTACACTCTCCCCCTCATTTTGATATGTGATAACTTCTTATATTTTCACTGATTGTCATATGGTAGGATCAAAAGCATTACTGTAAACTCCTATATCTGGCATAACTTTCTCCCCACTTTTTGCACCTACATTATATAGACGTTTTTATTATTAAAAAGTTCTGTAGTTGCGAACGAATTAACGCAACTACATATAGTTACTTAATGGCGATAATATTGAATGATGAAATTCATTTTCAAAACAACAAAAAATCGCATGTGATTTTCTTTGGAAAACTCATGCGATTTGCTTTGTGAATAGATGGTTTGTACCTTCGAAATGAAACTGTTATTTTAGGCCTTTATTAGCTTTTTACTACATTATAACTTCTACACCACGATACAAAAATTCACTTCTAAATCTTCACATTTATTTATTAAATTCCTTCATAAGTTCTGCGACTCCAATAATCATTAGTGCTTCTATTTCCTCTTCTGTTAATCGCTCCGTAAATTGATCGGCAATTTTCATTTGTTGCTCTACAGTTAAACCGCTTTGTGCTTGACTAGCAATCTCTGTAATTTCCCCAATGGAAAATTTACTCATTACTACTTTTACACCTTCTTCTTTCGTTGTAAAAGGCAGTTGCTCTAACTTTTCTGAGCTCGTTTTTTTACTTTCTTGAGACACCAATTCTTGAACAAGCTCTTCAATTTTCGGATCACTTAAAAGTTGTTCTACGATTTCTTCATCTAAAAAATCCTTCACAACATGTTCAATCATTTGATCTGATGTATAGCTAATAGCATAGTTGTAGCCATAAAAACCGGCCGCGCTAATAAAACCAAGTATGGTTAAACTCAATATAATTTTTTTCATGAAAGTCCCTCACTCTACTAAGCTTTTCATCTATCATCATACAATGTACGGTTAAAATAGGAAAGAACCATTTTTTCACTTATGGGAGTGAATTTCATAATTACCTAACTTGAGTCATATCAAACTATAGGTAGTTGCGAACGAATTAGAACAACTACCTATAGATACTTAATGGCAATAATATTGAATGATGAAATTTATTAATGGAAATGATTTTTACGGGAATTTATAAAGTAAAATCATAAATAATTTTTTAAAAAAGTGCGATAAATCGAGAAACATATCGTCTAATTATATAACACGACAAAAAACGGAGGCAATTATATGTCTAACCAGCAAATCATCTCTGATTGGTTTCACGACTATAGTGATGATATTTACCATTTTCTCATTTATAGAATGGGTTCTACAGACGTGGAAGATTTGGTACAGGAGGTTTTCATTAGCGCAATCAAAGGCCTAGATTCCTTTAGAGGAAATGCTCAACCTAAAACCTGGCTTTTTTCAATCGCTCGCAATGTCGCAGTCGACGAATTAAGGAAAAGAAGCAGAAACAAATGGAAAAGCTACTTAACCTTTGACGTAAACCAGGAACCAGTTACCGAAGAAACACCAGATACACTCTTTCAAACGAGTGAAGAAAATCAGAAGCTATATGAAGCAATCCAATCGTTAAAATCCAATTATCGTGACGTAGTAATTTTAAGGGGAATACAAGATCTATCCGTAACCGAAACATCGTCAATTTTAAACTGGAGTGAAAATAAGGTCCGCTCTACTTATCATCGCGCAAAAAAAGTATTACAAAAACAGTTAGAACCGGAGCTAGGAGGTGTTTTTAGTGAAAAATAATCATGAGCCATTTGATAAAAAGTTGAAGCAAATGCCAAAGCCTAGTTTAAATGACGAGAAAAAACGGGAAATGCACGAAGCAATTACGGAATTTAGTCATCAATTTGAAGGAAAACAAAGGAGAGGATTTTTCATGAAACGATTTGCCGCAAGTATTGGAGGAATTGCAGTAGCAGCTGTAGCAGCATTCTTTATCATTACTTCGCTTAACGAAGAGACATTAGATATCGTTGGAGACGAGCCACAACCGGATTATGATCAAACTGAAATTGCTGGAGATGAACGTAACGAAAGAGAAGAAGACGCTGTTGATGAAAAGGTAGATGAAGGTGCCGATGAAAATTTAGACGAAAAAAAACAAGAACGAGATGAAGACGTCGTTGACCCACTTCAAAAATACGATGTTTTTTCAGATTACCGTCTTTATCATCCGAGCTATTTAAGTGAAGCAAGAGAATTTTATCGAAGTGAAAACACCGATTATGTGTTAGCTTACGGTCATCAAGCACACGCTGTTCTTAGATACGAACTCTTTGCTGTAAAAGGAGAACAGGTCACACTCATTCGCAGTGTCGTTGATGAGACCGACTACGAAAGAATTGAATCGATCCTTCATTTAGATAACTGGGAAGAAGCGATGATCGAATATTTACTCGACGAAGCCGAACCTATCGAAGAAACCTTCTTCACTTACGATGAGCAACGATCCAAAGAAGAAGTAACCGTCGAAGGACAAACGTATATGTTATATCCAGTAGAGATTACTGAAGATAAAATTTATTATTTTAAAGAAGGCGAAGGCCTCTGGGTTAAATTTTATAGCGATCAAGCAACGATTGACATGTACGGTGAGGAACAAAAAGTATACCGCATCGACGAAAATGAATAAGCTAATCATTGAAAAGCTTTAATTAAAAAGCCGGTTCGGCAAGGGCGACGTTACGTTAACCCGTGTTGAACCGGTTTCTTTACCTAAATAAAAGCCTATACTAACCAATCAAAAATCAACACTATACTGAAGTAAAGTATCAATAGGCTCTATCCCCCAATAATCAACAACATACACGTCTTTCCCGTCCCTAGCAATAAAAGATGTAAAATCATCCTGCTCGATCGTCCAAAGTTCATCTAAATTTGGGTGAGACTTTCGTTCGTACACCCCATGATACTGACGTTCTTTGACGAAAGTGAATACAAATGCATTTGCAATACTTTCAGTCCTTACCTCATAGCGTTCTGCCCAAATCGATGGTTTATAAAGATTATCCTTTGCAATTTCTGCACTTTGCCGTAACTCATATTGTCTCGGCACTAAAAAGCTTGAACCTTCCTTATAAAATTGACCTCCATTTTGAGAATATCGAACATCTTCATAATTCTCCCCTTCTAAAATGTCCGATAGTTTCACAACCGAAATTTCCTCTTCAGGGATCGGTTTATAAGAACCATAGAACAGTAAATCCATAAACCCCATAACTGGTATAAAAACACCTAAAGTAATCATTAAAAAACTTTTTAACCTAAGTTTATTAAACTTTATTTTTGTCACTGTATTTCTTTGAAACTGATAGCCGCTTTTCAGTTTGCTACTCAATCTTGATAGATAAAAAACTCCGTGATACATTTTTAATACAATGTAGAATAAAAACAAAAATAGGACTATCTGTAGTAGAACTATATTATCAAGAAAAATATTAACAGTATTATTTTTTAGCATTTTTAGTTGTAACCAAAAAAATATACCCGTAAAAAAAGTAACACCGACGGTTTTCAATAAATGACTTCTAATTAAGACCGTTAACGATTGTGCATGTTTTAGAGGATCCGTATAAATTTCTTTAGCTTCGACAAATTCTTTTTCACGAAAAATATGGATATAACCAATCGAATCAACATATTGCCAGCCTAAGTGTTCATTTTCATGAATTTTATTTTGCCCTTTAAGCTCATTTATCTGAAACGTATCTATACGATATCTGACCTTCTCACCTTTTCCTTTTTCAAAGAAAGCTCGGCCCCGTTTTATTTCAACAAGATGCCACCCTTGTTCTGCCATATACGAAAACCAAGATTCTAACTCTTCTATGTTCCACGTATCAAACAACAACATTTTTTTCATCTACTTATCTCCTAGTTACGTTTCGTTATTATACTTTTCATTCGAGTGAATTTCATAATTACCTAAATCAAGCCATATCGAACTGTATACAGTTGCGAACGACTTAACGCAACTACATACAGTTACTTAATGGCGATAATATTGAATGATGAAATTCATTAATTCTAGTTTAATTTTCACTTTTCATCCAAACATCTGAAAAATCCCTCTAATAATTTCACAATCAACTTTTTTTCATCTTTGATTTTCCACGAATTTATGAGAATTATACCATATTTTTCTAAATATTACATAGTGTACTAGTATAGATTGAACACTTGTGACTTAGGAGCTCCCCACTGATAAATTCGCGAATAGCTAATTGTAGATAAAAGGATTGTCTGTTGTGAATTTATGTTAGAATTTATGAGACAAACAGCTACGTTGTGAAAAAATGTACTTAAACTAACAAAATTGGGGGAAAAGAAGTACCTAACACCAACTAATGATTTAATAACAATTGTACGGCACTAAAATAAATTTGTCTTATAGTGTTAACGAGAATAAATTACTTTAAGAAGGAGTAATGCTTTTTTTATTGAAATAATGTGTAGCAAACTTTAAGATAAGGAGATTTTGTATGTGGATTTTAATTCTTTTTGTCATTATTGGTATAGGAACAATTATTAGTTATTTAAGAGAACAATCGATTCAAAACAAAAAAATTATCGAACTCCTTGAAGAGCTAACTAAAAAATAATAATCTTCACCTATTGAGCTGCGTTTCAAAAGGGATGATCGCTTCTTGTGTTAAAGAGCAAAAAGAAGCAAAAGAAGGTTCCGTTACCTATCTCAAACATTATAAATTTAGCATAATTTGACTAGGTAAAGAAGGACTACGTGAAACGTTTCACTTAAAGTAACGGGCTGCATTAGTTTAGGAATGGTCACAACGACAGTTCCTGCTGTTGTTGATTTGTTATGCCTCGAGAAAGCTTACCTAAAAGCGATAACTTGTAAACCCAGAGAATGTGCTGACCTCATTTACGCCATGAGATACTTCTTGGAATTTACTTCGTGCAACTCTTTACTTTGAGGAAACACGCTTCAAATTAAAACGCAGAGGCGGCACCCAATTACTTGTATTAACATTTTTATGTATCAAAAAAGTACACTCCTATTGGAATGTACTTTTTTACCTAGCAACGTCCTACTCTCACAGGGAAGCGACTGACCTCATTCACATCGTGAAATACTTCATCGAGTTATCTTCATGCTGCTTTGCATCGAGGAAACTTGCTGCGAAGCTGTGCTTGTAGACGCAGAAGCACAAAAAAACACATCCATAATTGAATGTGTTCTACTTTGTTTAGCAACGTCCTACTCTCACAGGGGGAAACCCCCAACTACCATCGGCGCTGAA